>JANOAY010000192.1:0-16536 GCA_031411375.1 Pedosphaera sp.
GCCGGAGCGAAAGTGACGCTGCTGATTGTGTGCCTCGGCTATCTCACGCTGGCGTTTCCGTGTCGCTGGACGAGGGCAAACGCGTTCTTCGGCCTGCTCATTGTTGGCGTGGTGCTTTCGAGCCTGCAAATCGTCGAGACCCCGCCCGGCAGCCGCGTCATCAGTCAGCGCGAAGGAATCATGGCCACGGTCGTCGTGACGGATGACGCAAACACCAACCGCACGCTCCGCGTGGACAACCGCTACCAGATGGGCGGCACGGCGGCAGCGGACGCGGAATACCGGCAGGCGCATTTGCCACTGCTGCTCCATCCGCATCCGCAACGCGCGCTGTTCCTCGGTGTGGGCACGGGCATCTCGCTCGGCGCAGCGTCGTTCTATCCGCAGCTCAAGGTGGATGGCGTGGAACTGGTGCCGGAAGTGGTGGAAGTCATCCCGTTCTTTGCCGCCAAGAATTATTCGCCGGAGCAACAACCGAATCTGAAGCTGCACACTGCCGACGCGAGGCGGTTCGTGCGGGCGAGGGACGCAAGCGACGGAAGCTACGACGTGATTGTGGCAGACCTGTTTCACCCGTATCGCGACGGCGCGGGCGCGCTCTACACGCGCGAGCACTTCGGCGCGATTCGCCGACAAATGAATCCCAACACCGCCTCGCTCTTCTGCCAATGGCTGCCGCTGCATCAGCTCGATGAGCCGACGTTGCGCGTCATCGTGCGAACTTTTCAAAGAGTGTTCCCGAATTGCGAGGCGTGGCTGCTGCGTTTCAATGTCGAGGTGCCCGTGGTCGCGCTCGTCGGCTGGACGGGCACGCCGCGCTGGTCGCCGTCGCAAGTTGAGGCCCGACTGGCTGCTGCGCAACTCGGCGGGGAACTCAAACGCCTCGCGCTCGCGGATTCGCTGCGCGTCTTTGGGCATCTGCTGGCGGACACGGAAGACTTGCACCGCTTCGCCACCAACGCGCCGCTCAACACCGACGACAATCAGCGTGTCACTTTCATGGCGCCGCGCGCGGCGTATCAGCGCGATGCGAAGCCTTACGCCAGCCTGCTGGCACTGCTCGCCGTTTCCAAAACAGAACACGCCGCCAGCCAGCGTTTGTTTCAGCCCGGCGACGAGCCATTCGCCGCCCGCCTTACGCTCTATCTCATCGCGCGCAACGCTTATCTGCGCGGGTCGGTTCACGACGCGGAGAGCCGCCGCGACGAAGCCATTGATGCTTACATCGAGAGTGCGCGGCTCAGTCCCGACTTCACCACGGGCTACGCGCAGGGCCTGAGCATCGCGAATGTCCTCGCCAGTTCTGATCCGGCGCGGGCGCGGAAAATTCTGGAGCGACTCGTCGAGGCGCAGCCGGAGCGTCCGGTGGCGCGGCAGATGTTGGAACGGCTGTTTCCGAAATGACGGACGCTGCGCTCAGGGCGTCACCGCGCGGTAGAAGCGCGTGACGTTGGTCGCGGGATTCGGATCGGCGACGAGCACGGTGCGGATGAGCGGCTGCGCTGTCACGTTGCTCAAGGTGAGCCACGGCGTGGCCGCGATGTTCGTCTGGAACTGCACCGCGTAGGAAAGATTTGGCTGCGCCACGAACTCCAGCCGCAGCGGCGCGAGCGCGGTCACCGTCAGTCTCAGCACGCTCGCCGCGTTCGTCGGATTCGTCCCGGCGCGATACTCCTGCAAGTTCGTCATCCCGTCGCCATCGCCGTCCAGGCCCGCGTCGGCGGCGCTGCCGGGGTTCAGGCCGTAGGTGAGTTCCCAGGCGTCCGGCATTCCGTCGCCGTCGGTGTCGGCGTTCGGCACGGTCAGGGTGGCGACCGAACTGGTTGCGGCTCCGAGGCTGTTCGTGACCACGAGGAAATAATTTCCCACGAACGCCGCCGTCACGTTGCTGCGCACCAGCGTGGCGTTGGTCGCGCCCGGCAAATTGGTGCCGAAGAACCTCCATTGATACCGCAACGGCGCGCTGCCCGCCGCGCCTGCCGTGAACGCGGCGGTACCGCCCGCCGCCACGACGACGTTCGTCGGTTGCAAGGCGATGACCGGCGGGGCGGAGCCTTGCGCGCCGGTCAGCGACAGCTCGAAGCTGAGATCAGAACTGCCGGGCGTGTTCTGATGCACCTCGGCGGCGATGATGTTCACGCCCTCGACCAGCAGCCCGGGATTCACGTTGGTGGTCAGTGTGCTCGCGCCGTCGTCGGGCGCGGACACGGGCGCGGACGTGCCGTAGAGAATCGTTCCCGCCGGCAGGTTGTCGCGGAAGATTTCCGTGCCGTTCAGATAGACCACGATGCCGTCATCGCGGCGCACGCCCAGGCTCAGGCTGATAAACGACGCGGCATTCGTCACGCTGATCGCGCGGCGGAAATACGTGGTGTTGTATTTGTTCGCCCCGTCCGGGCCGAAGCTCACGACGGTCGCCTCGTCGCCGTCGCCGTAGCCGAGTTGCGCCGGGCCGTTGCTCCACGTCACGTCGCTGTTCGTCGTGATCCAGGTCGTGCCCAAATCAATCCCCTTGTCGAAAAACTTCCAGACCGCGCCGTTGGGACTGAGCGTCACCGGCGCCGAGTTGTAATTCAGCACGCCGATGTTCACCACGCCGCTGGTCGCGCGCGCGTTCTGATTGTCCGTGGCCACGGCGTAGAGCGCGTGCGAACCGAAGGGCGCGAGCGGCCAGGTGAAACTCCACGCGGGCGGCGCGGTGTCCTCGCCGAGCTTCACGCCGTTCGCGAAGAACTCGACCTTGCTCACGCTGCCGTTCGCGTCGCTCGCCGTGGCGTCGAGGATCACGTTCGTGCGATTGGCGAGGGCCGCGCCGTTCGTGGGATTCACCAGCGCGACTTGCGGGAGAACATTCGTGACCACGGTGATGCTCACGGGCGCGGAGGTCGTGATGAGCCCGCCGTCATTGCGCGCGACGGCGGTGAGCGTGTACGCGCCGGGCGGCACGGCGTTCCAGTTGGTGGTGAACGGCGCGTTGGTGAACTCGACGAACTCCGCGCCGTTGGTGAAAAACTTCACGCTGGTCAGCAGGCCGTCAATGTCCGAGGCCGCCGCGCTGAACGTGAGGCTGGCGGGCGCGGTGAAGACGGCGTTGGTGGCGGGACTGGTGATGTCAATGCGCGGCACCACCGGCCCGAGCGTGCCGGTCAGTTCCAGATCGAAACTGATGTCGCTGCTCGCCACGCCCTGCTGGTGAATTTCCACGGCGAGAACATTCGTGCCGTTGATCAGCAGCGCGGGATTCACGTTCGTCGGAATCCAGTTCGCGCCATCATCCGTCGCGCCCACCGGCGCGAGCGTGCTGAAGAGCACGGGGCCAGGGTTCAGGTTGTCACGCTGAATCTCCCGGCCGTTCAGATACACCACGATGCCGTCGTCGCGCTTCACGCTGCATTGCAGGCTGAGGTAACGCAGCGCGTTCGAGAGCACGAAGGAGCGGCGGAAATACGTCGTGATGTATTTGTTCGCGCCGTCCGGGCCGAAGCTCACGACGGTCGCCTCATCACCGTCGCCGTAGCCGAGTTGCGCCGGGCCGTTGCTCCAGGTGTTGTCGGCGTAATTCAGATTCGTCCACGCCGTGCCGAGGTCGGTGCCCTTGTCGTAAAACTTCCACACCGAGCCGGCGGGAATCGTTGTCGTCGCCACCGGTTGGAAAATCACCACCGGCACCGGCGCGGAAATGCTCACGCCGAAATCATCGTCGCGCGCGCGCGCCGTGAGCGCGTAGGTGCCGGCGGCGGCGTTGCTCCACGTCACGGAGTAGGGCGCGTTCGTGTCGTCGCCGAGGCTGATGCCGTTGGCGAAGAACTCGACGCGCGTCACCGTGCCGTCGGTGTCGAAGGCGTCGGCGTTGACGGTCAAGTTCGTCGGCGGAATGAACGTGGAGTTCGGCGCGGGCGCGGTGATGGCGACGCTGGGCGCGGCGTTGAAGAAATTCGTGCGGCCCGGCGTGTTGCCCGAGGCGAACCAGTTCGTGGGATCGTTGCCGAACGCGCCGGTCACAAGCCGCTGCAAGGACGGACCCGCGCCGTCCGCCGAGACGGGCCAGGGCAGCTTGTCGTTGTAGCGCACGGCATCAATCGCGATGTAGGGGACGCCGTTCGTCGTGGGCGTGCCGGGGCGCTGGAGTTCCAGATTCTCGCCGCTGTCCTGAAGCTGGCCCGCGTACGGCCCGATGATTTGCACCGCGGCGGCCACGTTGTATTTCGCACGGAACGCCGCCGGGTTGGTGGCGACGAGCAGCAGGAACGAGTTCGGCAGCAGCGTGAGATTGGTCGGGAACGTGTAGCCAAGTCCGTCCAGCCGCCAGGTGTTGGTCGGCACGAGCGGATCGAAGAGCGCGACGTTCGTTCCCGCGAGATTGTAAATCTCGATGAACTCATCGAAGCCGAGATCGGGGTGATACTGGATTTCGTTGATGACCACGGGACCGACGCGCGGGCCGGAGTTGTTCGTGCCGAGCGTGCGGCTGATTTGCGCCGGATACAGCTCGTCGCCCACGCTGTTCAGGTAGCGCCCGAAGCTCACGTCCTGCGCCGCTGCACCGAAGGAAAGCCCGTGGCTGTAGCCGGTGAGGTTCGTGTTCGCATCGCCGGAGAGCAGATAAACTTCCTCGCCAAACGAATCGAGCGAGAAGGAATTCGTCGCGCCCGGCACGGCGTTGAACTGCGGCTCGGCGTAGTGGAGATAGCCGCCGGGCGGTATGACCGTGCCGCTCGGGAGCCGATATTTTTTCGGTACGGTTGAATCATCGGTGAGGAACCAGCCGCCCACGTTGACCGCGTTGGTCGTGGGATTGTGAATCTCAATCGCGTCCACCACCGGCACGACCGTGTGCGTGAGAATCTCGCTGATGACGAGGCCGGGGAGGCTCGACGGCGGATCATCCGCGCCGGGCGAGCCGCCAGCGGCGCTGCTCGCGCGCCAGTTGGCGGAGGAGCTGGGCGCGGGATTCGCGTTCGGATCGCGCGGCACAAGGCTGAAGCCGCCGCCGTCCGGCGCGACCGGCCACGGCGCATTGTCGTTGTAGGTGAGCGAGAAAATTTCCGCGCCGAGCGGATGCGCGAGCGTGAGCGCCTCGCCGCTGTTGTCGAGCCGTCCGGTGTAGAGGCCGTGATAGGTCACGCCGGGATGTTTGAAATCAAAGGTCACGCCGTTGCGCACGAGCAGGAAGAACTGGCCCGGCGCGAGCGTGGTGCCGTTCGTGAACGTGAACGTGATCCCGGCGGTGAAGTTCGCGCCGCTCAGGTCCAGCGTGGTCAGCCCGGCGTTCTTCAATTCGAGAAACTCAAACTCATCGCTGCCGATGAAACCAATGATCGGCGGGTTGAACATGATTTCCGTGACCAGCAGCCCGGAGAAATCCTGGAGCGGATAAAAGTTCCCTTCGATGATTGCGCTCCACTCCGAGCCGTTGCGCACGCGCGCGCGGACTTGCCGGAAGGTGTTCACCACGATGGGCGCGGAGTAGGCAATGGCGGCGGGATTCAACGCACCGCCGGGCAGGCGCGGGTCGGTGCCGTTCAGCGTGTAGTAAATCGTGCCGGCCACATTGGTCTGCGCGAGCGTGAGCGGAAAGCCCAGCGCGACCACGCCGCCCGTGGAATTGAAACTCGGCGCGGCGAGATTCGGGAACAGCGCCTTGGCCCGCAACTGGGCGATGATGTTCGCGGTGCGTCCCGGGATGAAGTTGTTCCAGGTGTTCGCGACGGCTCCGAGCCAGTCGGTGCGCGTGAGCGGCGCGTCGGGACGTTTCGAGTCGCCCCAGCGCGCGGACTCGGCGACCACGGCGCGGAACAGCTCGTTGCTGCGCTGCATAAACTGCGCGCGCACCGCCGCCACACTGAAAGCGCCGCCATCGAAGAAATGTTTCTGCACGCGGTCGGCGACCAGCATGCGGAAGTCCGCGTTCGCACTGAGCTGTTGAAAGAGATACTGCGGATTGCTCTTCGGGTAGCCGCCGCCGGTCACGGGATCGCCCGCAGGAAAAGGTCCGGTGCGATCCTCGTTCACGTTCAGCAGCGTGTGCTCGGAATCGTGCGCGAAGAAACGGAAGCCGCCCGTGCCGAGACGGCTGCGGCTGCCATACCAGTTGTTCGGCGAGGTGTTGCCGAGGAAGGCGGAGATGGGCGCGTCAATGTTGCCGCCGTAAAAAATGTCGAGCATGTAGTCAATCAGGTTGGGCAGCTCGATCAGGTTCTCGAACGCAGGATTGCGCGTGCCGTCGGGATTGTTGCCCTGAACTTTTTGGTAGTCGGCGGTGCTGGCGAAACCGTTTGTCGCCTGCTGCCACAGTCGGAACCACGCGTCCTGATTGCCGTCCGTGGCCAGCACGATGTAGCCGCTTTGCGGGTCCACTTTGATCACGTCGTAGTCGTCCTTGTCGCCGCCGAAATACGTCGCAGCAAAACTCGCCTCGGGCCGCTCGCAGGTGTTGTAGATGCCCCAGTACTGGCCGTTCACGTAGAGATGATAGTAGTCGCCGCGCTCGCCTTGGTGGCCGGTGTTCAGTTGCAGATCGCGCGCCAGCACGTCGCGCATGAAAATTCCGTTGCCGTCGCCGCCGAAACTCCACGAGTAGTTCTGGAACGTGCGGAGGTCGAAGCCGTCAAACTCGTCCGCGCCGTTCTGCTTTTTGAAGAGCGGGAATTTCAATTTGCCCGCGCCGTATTCCTCGCGGAAGAGCGCGCGGAAGGCGTGCTTGGGATTGTCCGTGCTGCGGCTGAACCCGCCACGAATGCGCAGACCGAAGTTGATTTGAAAACCATCCGCGCCGTCGGGATAAATCAGTTCCAGCGAAGCAGGCCGTTCCCACGCCACGCCCGCGCCGCCGGGGTTGGCGTAAATGCCGTTGCCCGGATCGAAGAGGTTCGACAGCGCGGTGACGATGGAGAACACCGGCAGTGCCTTGAGGTCGTCGCGAATCGTCGCGCCCCAGACCGCGTTCGTCACGATGTCCGGGTCCATGCCGTAGTCCACCACGTTGCCGCCCCACGTCGCGGGCCAGCCGGCGGGTGCGGCACCGTTCGCCGCCTGGTTCACGATGTCGTTCACGAAGAGGTAGGTGTGCGTGTCCACGTCGCTCGGCTGAAAGCCCGCGCGATACGCCGCCGCCCGCACCGTCAGCGTGCCGCCGATGGGAATCGGACTCGCATAGACGAAGCCGTTGCCCGGCCCCGGTGTCGTGCCGTTCGTCGTGTAATAAATCGTCGCGCCCGCCGTGGCGGAAGTGATCGTGAGCGAGAAGTTCGTGTCGTAGAAACCGCGGTCGGGATTGAACTTCGTGTCCGCGACGTAGGCCACGGAGTTGGAGCCGTTGAAGGTGCCGGGCGTGGGCGCGGCGAAATAGATGACGTTGGTCGTGTTCGTGGCGCGCGACTCCACCAACTCGGCGGCGAGGAGAAAATCCGTGCCGTTTGTCGCGTCGTTCAGTCCTTGGATCGCCAGCACGTTCGCGCCGGGCCGCAGCAGATTCATGAACGCCGAGATGTTGATGGCTTCCGCCGTGAGCGGCGCGCTGTTCGTGCGCGCGGCGGTGGCGAGAGAGTTCCACTGCTGCGACGCGGGCGCATTGCGGCGCGCGACTTCGGTGCCGTTCAAGTAGGCCACGAAGCCGTCGTCGTATTTCATCTGGAGCGTGAGCGAGAGCGTGTTGGTGTTCGCGACATTGAACGGAATGCGGACGTAGGCGCTCGACGCGCGGGCAAACATCGGCGTCTTCACATCGGTGCGGATCACGGAGTTGAAACTGAACGTGCTCGCGCCCGAGACGGGTGTAGATTTCACCGCCAGCCCGCCGCCAGCCGTGTCGCCGACGAGCCGGAAGTTTGACGGGTTGAACGCTCCGAACGCGCCCGCCGCCGCAAAGAGTTCAACCTCGCCGCCGCCGCCGCGTTCCCAGAAGACCAGCCGCAGCGCGTACTCGCCCGCGCTCGGAAAGTTGAACGTCGCCAGCGTGTCGCTCGCGCCGCGCAGGCAGTCGCACACGTTCACGAAACCGCCGACGGTCAGGCGGAAACCGTCGTCGCTGTTCACGCCGAAGGTGTACTGGCCCGCCGCCGGAATCGTGATCGTGGCCGTGGCTTCGGTCACGAAGTCATCCGTGTCCACGCCGATGGTGAGGCCGGGAAAGGTGAAGTCGCCCGCGTAATTGCCCACGCCTTCCGTGTTGTGATAATTCACCACGCCCCGGTTCTCGACATAGACCGCCGCCTGCAAGCCCGGCGTGGCGATGACGTTCTCCGCGTCGGCCAGCGTGTTGACCGCGATGTTCGCCTTGAAGTTTTTCACGGCAAAACCGGGCACGGTGCTTTCGTAGCCCACGCCGTTTGTGCCTGCGAGCCACGCTGCGTCGTTGAAGTTCGTCGTGATCCAAGTCAGGCCGAGCGCGCTGTTCGTGGGAACGAAGACGCGCACCGGTGCGTTCGAGAGGATGAACCGCGTGGTGGTCACGACCTGCCCGACGCCGTACGAGACGTTATCGTATTGCTGGGGAAACGCCGGTGCGAACTGCGACGCGATGGTCACACCATCCGGTTTGACCAGCGCAAGGAACTCGCCGCCGGAACCCAGGCTGAAGTTCGCGTGCAACGGAGCCCCCGCAACCGCGCGATTTTTTGCCGAGGCAAAGACGATGAGGAAATCATTGGCCAGCAGGTTGGTGGCGGGGAACTGCCACTTGGTGAGATCGCCCGCGTCATCGGTCAGCGACCAGCCCGCGAGATTCACCGTCGTGCCGCCGGAGTTGTAAATCTCGATCCAGTCTGAACTCTCGTTGTCCTCGTCGAGCAGGCCGCCGTCATTCGCGGCGAGAAACTCCGAGATGAAAACGGGTTCGGCGGCGGATGCGGCCAGGCCAGAGAGAATGAGCAGCAGCGCCAGCATCAGGCCGGTGCAGCGGATGAGAGGACGGTTCGGGTTCTTCATGTGCAAATTTGGATCACCGACCAGCAGGCCGGGACGCGAGGGACACGGCGCGCAGTTCTCGTGTGAATGCTGGCAGGAAAACAGAATTCTACTCCGGACGCAAAACGATTCACCGGACGGCTCGGAGCAGCGGACAGCCATCTCCGCCGTCCGCAGATCCTCTATTGCGCCGAAGAATCTGCGAGCGGTAGGGCGTCGTCGTTCCTCCAGAACCGTGCCGAGAGGCAACCCGCGCTGCATCAACCGCCAACTCGGAGTTGTGTCCAATTTCAAACGCTCGCACACTGCTGCGGTCAAATGCGCATGAGACATCACCTTGGAATTGTTTTGCTCCTGACCGGCGTGTTCACCGCCCGCGCGGCGGACTCGAAGACACCCGACATCACGCCGGAAATTTACGGCGGCTGGAATGGCGGCCTCGTGATGCGCGGCGGCGATGTGAAGGCCGTGGTCGTGCCGTCCGTCGGCGGGCGCGTGCTGAATTTCTCGCTGAACGGCGAGAACATCCTCTTCGACAGTCCCGACTCGAACGGGCGTACGCTGTTGAACTCGTCGAACTTTGCCGTGGGCGGCTATCAGCTTGATGTCGGGCCGGAGCTGCGCGGCATTCCGAATCATCAATGGCTCTGGCAGGGGCCGTGGGGCTGGCGCGTGCCGAGGCCGTTCACCGTTCACACGTTCAGCCAGCCGGAGCTGACGGTGGGCGTGCAGTTGGAAAAAGAATTCGTCATCGATCCCGACTCGGGCGACCTCGGTGTCACCCAGCGGATGCGGAACATCATTTCCAACGACGTGTCGTTCTGCCTGTGGGACCGCACGCTCTGCAAGCCGGGCGGCTATGTGCTGATTCCGTTGAACAGGCGCAGCCGCTTCAAGGCGGGCTGGAGCATCCGCCAGGGAAAGCGCGTGCCGGAGTATCGTTACGACGGCGACCGTCCGAGCGACCCGCGCGTGCGCGTGCTGGACGGCGTGCTCGTGGCGCAGGCGAAGGCGCTGGACGAAGCGCCGAACCTGAAGCTTGGCGCGGACAGCGACGCGGGCTGGATCGCCTACGCGCGCGGGCGCGTGCTGTTCGTGAAATACTTTCCCGTCTTCCGCGACGCGAACTACAGCGACGGCGGCAACACCGTGGAGTTCTATGGCAGCGACCGCGTGGCCGAACTTGAACCGCTCTCGCCCGAAGTCACGATGAAGCCCGGCGCGACGTATTCGTTCCCCGAGAAGTGGGTGCTGATCGAACTGCCGAAAGAAGTGGCGGGGTACGAACAGGCGCGCGCGCTGGTGAAGATGATCCCGAAGTCGCCGTTCGCGAAGTGAGGGTGCGCCCCGCGACGCATCACATGAATCCGCTTTTGCGCCCCGAACGCCTTTCGCTAACGTCGCGCCACGCATGAACAAAGTCCGCGTCGGAATCATCGGCCTTGGCAACATCGGCAAGCACCACGCCGGTTATCTGCTCGACGGCAAGGTGGCGCGCGCGGAACTGGCCGCCGTGTGCAACACGTCTCCTGCGGCGCTCGAACCGTATCTTGGTCGCGTGCCACATCACTTCAATGACGCCAGCGCGCTGATTCAGTCCGGCACTTGCGACGCGGTGATTGTTGCCACGCCGCATTACCAGCACACGGCGCTGGGCATCGCGGCCTTCGAGGCGGGGTTGCATGTGATTGTCGAGAAGCCGATTTCCGCGCACAAGGCGGACGCCGAGCGGCTCATCGCCTGCGCACAGAAACATCCGCAGCAGATTTTCGCCGGGATGTTTCAACTGCGCGTCGAGCCGCGCTACGCGAAGATTCAGCAGTTCCTCAGCTCCGGCGAACTCGGCGCGCTCGTCCGCATCAACTGGATTATCACCGACTGGTTCCGCACCGAGGCGTATTACGCGAGCGGCGGCTGGCGCGCGACGTGGCGGGGCGAAGGCGGCGGCGTGCTGCTCAACCAGTGCCTGCACCAGCTCGACGTGCTGCAATGGCTTTGCGGAATGCCCGCACGCGTGCGCGGCTTCTGCCAGATTGGCCGCTTCCACAACATCGAGGTCGAGGACAACGTGACCTGCTATCTCGAATGGGCCAACGGCGCGACCGGCGTCTTCGTGTCCTCCACGGGCGAGGCGCCGGGCACGAACCGCTTCGAGATCGTCGGCACGCGCGGCAAGCTCGTGCTGGAGAACGGCAAGCTCACTTTCACCCGCAACGACGCGGACATGATCGAGTTCAGCAAAGCGGCGACGAGCGGCTTCGCCAAACCCGAGGCGACTACGGCGGAAGTCCCGTTCGAGAATTCACCGAACGCCCACGCCGTGTTGATGCAGAATTTTACCGACGCGATTCTCGACGGCACCCCGCTCATCGCACCCGGCGCGGACGGCCTCGGCTCCGTGGAACTCGCCAACGTGCTGCTCTACTCCTCGCTCCTTGATGCGCCGGTGAAACTCCCGATGGACGGCGCGGCCTGGGAAGCAAAGCTCAACGACCTCATCGCCAACTCCAAACTGGAAAAGAAAGTCGTGAAGATCGCGAACGATGATTTCACGAAGTCGTTTCATCGGTAACCGTGGTGGCGGTTTGCTGTCCTAAACCGAGGACTGATGGTGCCGGGTGTTTGGCCGTGCGAACGTCGGCTTGGGCTACAGCAGCCGCTTCGCGCGCCGGAGCCACACGCGGTTGCGCTGGCGGTCGAAGGCGGGCGCGTGCGGATCGGTGTCAATGACTTCGCGGAGTTGCTCACGGGCTTTTTCCTTATCCCCTTTCGCGAGATACAGCTCGGCGAGCTGCACGCGGGCGCGCGAGTAGGCGTAATGCGCGAGCACGCGCTGCCAAAGTTGGATGGCCACGTCCGGCTGGCCGAGCGCGCCGGCGGTTTCAGCGAGGGCCATCAGCGTGTGGCCGTAGTCATGTTTCTCGTCCTCCTTCGCCACGCTTTCGAGCAGGGGCAGCGCGTCGGCGGGCTTCTTCTGGCGGAGCAGGCATTGGCCGAGGTGCGCGCGGGCGTCGCGGTCTGTTGGGTCGCGTTCGAGGGAAGCGCGGTAGTGCTTCTCGGCGAGAGCAAGTTTGCCACGTTGGAAATAAATGTCGCCGAGTTGCAGGTGGTGATGCGGCTTGTCGAGGTGATGAATCTGCGCCTGGAGTTCCTTGATGCGCCGCCGCGAATGCGCGCCGGGCAGTTCGAAGCCGCGCGTGGCCAGTCCGCCCTCGGCACGATAGACCATGAAGAAATACACCAGCGCGCTGAACACGGAGAAGAAGAGGATGAAGAAAGCCCACAGCCAGGCGCGGCGGCGCACGGCATCAATGCCCATCCAGAGCTGGAAGAGCAGGCCCACCAGCAGAAAAGGCGAACTCAGGACGTATTTCAGATACGAGCCGTCCCCGGTGAGCACGTCGAGCATGGGCGCGGGTTTAGACGAAAAACTTTTCGCGGGCAAGGCTGCGCGCTAGGGTCCTCACGCATGTCGGAAATCAAAGGCCGCGTCGTGTCATTGCATTTGCATCCTGAGAAGTCAGGCGAACCGCTGCGCGCGGTGGAACAGATCGAGGTCGTCGAACAAAAGGGCATTCGCGGGAACGGACGTTACTTCGGTCGCACCAGCCGCAGCACCGGCGAGCCGAGCAAGCGCCAGGTCACGCTCATGGAGCGCGAGCAAATCTCCGAACACGCCACGACGCTGGGCTTGGAAAAAATTTCTCCGGGCGAAGTCCGCTCCAACATCGAGACGCTCGGCGTGAATCTCATCGAGATTCTCGGACGCAAAGTCCGCGTCGGCACCGCCACCCTGCTCTTCTACGAGGCCCGCACGCCGTGCGAGAAGATGGACAAGCTGTGCGAAGGCTTGCGCGCGCTCATGGAGAACAACAAACAAGGCGTGCTGGCACAGGTCGTTCGCGGCGGCGTCATCCGCGTGGGCGACGCGATCACGGTCGAGTGATTTCTGCTGGGCCAGCATTGACCACGGAAAACACAGAAGACACGGAAAGGGATTTCAACTTTCGGTTCTCTGTGCCTTCCGTGGTTCATGGTCCTGATGAAACTTTGTTGAAGGTGGTGCCAGAGGCAGGAATTGAACCTGCGACCAAAGGCTTATGAGTCCTCTGCTCTACCCCTGAGCTACTCTGGCATCCAATGGGCGGGCATATTTCGTGAACCTTTCCCCCGCTGTCAAACGGTTTGCTGAACCGCCTCTCTGACCAAGACGACTGACCGCAAGCTGGCGGAACGGCGGTGGCCGGTTCCTACACCCTCAGTTCGGCGGGCGTGGACAGCGGCGATTTCGTGGGCAATGTCGTCGTCAGTGATGGCAGAGACACCGGGTGCATTTTGTGTCTCACGGAGCAGCTTCCGCCACTCGGCAGCCTCGGCTTCTTCGGAACGGCGGGCTAAAAGAAAATCCACGAAGCGCAACGCCTCGTTTTGCTTGTCATTCGGCAACCTGCGCGCCTTCTCGAAAATAAGTTCTGCCGTGCTCATGGCTTCAACTATTTAACTCACGGGCTGGAAACACGCCCGCCCTAGATCAAGCATTTCCTTCCCAAATACCGACAAGATTCAACTTCGCCAAATAGCTATTACAGTGGCAAACGCGGTGCGTCATCGCATTGAACAGTTGGACGTGATGTAGCGGAATAGTCTCCTAGCAGGAGACTCAAAAAAATCATCGCAGATGACCAAGTTCACCGATTATCTCGTCATCGTTGCCGTCGAGTATGGCGCCGTGATGGCGTGAGGTTCCGTTGAACCAAACTTTCCCCGATTTGCCATTTGGCATTTCGCCGGGCGAGGAGCAGCATCGTTTCAACAGCAAATCCCGAACGAAAGGCACTCTATGTATTTCGGCGTTGATTATTATCCCGAACACTGGGTCTTCCCATACGCCGGCACCGCCGAGGCGCCGGAGTCGCGCTGGGAGACGGATGTGCAACTGATGCTCGAAGCGGGCGTGAACGTGGTGCGCATGGGGGAATTCGCCTGGGGCCTCTACGAACCGGAGGAGGGCAAATTTCACTTCGACTGGATGCGCCGCGCGCTTGATCTCTTCCACAACGCGGGCATCAAGGTTGTGCTCGGCACGCCCACCGCCGCGCCGCCGATCTGGCTCGCGCGCAAGCATCCGGAAATTCTCCCCATTGATGAACGCGGCAGCACGCGGCATGAGGGCACGCGTCGCGCGTATTGCCTGAACAGCGGCGTGTATTGGGAGTACTCGCGCGCCATCGTGCGCGCGCTGGCGGGCGCGCTTGGGAAACATCCCGCGCTCATTGCCTGGCAGATCGACAACGGCCTGGGCGGACATCACACCGAGACGGCCTTCAACGAAGAGACGCGCGCGGACTGGCATTGCTGGCTGAAGGCAAAATACGAAACGGTGGAGCGCCTGAACGAGCTGCTGGGGCTGACGTTCTGGGGCCAGCGCGTGGCGAAGTTTGAAGACGTGCCGATGCCGCGTTACGCGCCTTACGATCACAATCCTGCGCTGGTCATGGACTGGCATCGCTTCTCCAGTGACACGATCGTGGCCTACGCGCGAATGCAGGCGGAACTGTTGCGCGAGTTGACGCCGGGCATTCCCTTGACAACGAACTTGCGCGCGCTCACGCGGAACTTTGATCACTTCGACATGGCGGAGGTTTTGGATTTCGTGTCGCTGGACAGCAACGCCACCATCAACACGCGCTCCGCCGAAATCGCCTGCGACATAGACATGATGCGCTCGCTGAAGAAGCACGACGTGCGCACGCCGAACGGGGACTGCGGCTTCTGGGTCATCGAACAGAAGGCGGGCAACGTGAACTGGCAGAAGGTGAATTCACTGGTGCGGCCGGGCGTGGTGCGGCTCTTCACGCATCAGCTCGTGTCGCGCGGCGCGTGCGGCGTGTTGTATTTCCTGTGGCGTCAGCCGCGCATCGGGCCGGAGAAATTCTACGGCGGCGTGCTGAGCCACGACGGTTCGGCGGAGACGCGGAGCTACCGCGAGATTAAACAAATTGGCCACGAGCTGAAGCGGCTCGCGCCGGTGCTCCAGGGTTCGTGCGTACCGGCGGACGTGTGCATTCTGTTCAGCCACGAGAACGCGTGGCACACGAAGTTCACGCGCCAGCCGAACGCGGCGTTCAATTATCGCGAGCACATCCAACTTTTCTACACCGCGCTGCACGACCGGAACATCCCGGTGGATTTCGCGCGGCCTGCGGAGGATTTGTCGAAATACAAAATCGTCTTCGCGCCGTCGCTCGGATTGCTCGCGGGCGGCGAGGCGGACCGGCTGAAACTCTACGTGCAGAACGGGGGGATGCTGGTCAGCACGTTCAATACGGGTTTGGTGGATGAGCATCACATCGCGCCGGACACGGGTTATCCGCACGATCTGACGGATGTGTTCGGGCTGGAAGTGCGGGAGTTCGATCCGCTGCCGGTGGGCGAGGAGAATCATCTCACGTTCAAGGCGGGCTTCCCCGCGACGCATCTGCATCCGGGAAAATTGTGGTGCGACCTCATTGAGCCAAAGGGCTGCCAGGTGATCGCGACCTACGCGAAAGATTTTTACGCGGGCCGCGCGGCGATGACGATGAACACGTTCGGCCTCGGGCGCGCGGTGTACATCGGCACGCAAAGTTCGCAGGCATTTTATTGCGACCTCGTGGTGTGGCTGCGGAATCTGTGCGGGCTGCATCCGCTCCTGAAAGTTCCCGACACCATCGAGGTGAGCCTGAGGGAGAAGGACGGGCGGAAAATTTATTTCCTGCTCAATCACCAGCCCACGCCGGTGCGGCTCCAGTTCTACAAGCCGATGCACGATTTTCTTTCCGGCAACAATTTCACCGGCAGCTACGACCTGCCGCCGCACGGCGTGCTGGTGCTGGACGAGCAATCGGTGTCCGCTCATCCTCCTGTGTAGCATGATGCCGCCGCGAAAATTCATCCCGGCGCTGGGCGCACCGAGACGCTCCCAGCGCGACCGCGTGCTCGCCGCCTGGCGCGGTGTGGACGTGACGCCGCTGGAGAAATCCGCTGCGCGCCGCGAGAAGTCCGCCGAGCAGCTCGTCGGCACGCTCTTCAAATCCCTCCGCATGGATCGCCGCCAGGCCGAGGCGGAAATCGTGACAGTGTGGAACAACCTGATTGACCCGACCATCACCGCGCACGCGCAGCCGACGAGCGTTCACAAGGGAACTTTGTTCGTGACCGTGGACAGCAGCGTGTGGCTTTCGGAAATCGTGCGCTACCGCCGGAAGGAAATTCTCACCCAACTGCAAAGCAGCTTCGGCAAGGAGATGATTGCGCGCATTTCGTTCCGCCAGTAGGCGTCTGTTTTCGCGGGTCTGGTCAAGCAAGGTGGCGGACGGCATCCTTGCCGGCCAGTGAGGGTCGGCTTCCAGCCGCCCGGAGCCGGCGTGAGAAGCACCGAGACCTCCGAACTTTTTTGGCCCGACGACGCGAGGCGGCTTCGCCCGCCGCCACAACGTCAGCGCCGAGACGCCTCCAAGCCGCGCTTCGACAAAATCCCGCCGTGACTCGCGATGAAATTTTCCCGAGCCTTGCGCCGTCCATAACGTCGCCATGAAAAACACGTTTCTCTTCAACCGCCGCCGGTTCATCCAGCAGACCGCGCTCGCCGGC
>JANOAY010000193.1:0-5688 GCA_031411375.1 Pedosphaera sp.
TCCACCTTCACCAAAGCCGTCCAATTTTTTCCACACCATCACGATTAACTGTTTGTCGCCGTCCATCCGTTGCCTCACAAAACGCCGCATGAATCTCTCCGGCAAAATCGCTCTCGTCACGGGCGGCACGCGCGGCATCGGCGCGGCCACGGCCATCGCACTCGCCAAAGCAGGCGCGGATGTTTCCATCGTCGCGCGTCGTTTGGACAGCGAGGCAAATTCTGTTCGCCAATCCATCGTCGCGCTCGGGCGGCGCTGTGAACTCATCCAGGCGGATTGCGGCCAACCCGACGACGCCGCGCGCGGCGTGCGCGAGACGGAAGCGAAACTCGGCGCGGTGGACGTGCTGGTGCATTCCGCCGGCGGGCCGGTGAACGGCGGCTTGTTTGATCTGACACCCGAGCAGTGGCAGAGCGCGTTCGATGTTCACGTTCACGCGATTTTCCACCTGAGCCGCGCGGTGATTCCTGCAATGCGCGTGAAGAAGGAGGGTTCCATCATCCTGATTTCCTCCACGGCGGGTATTCGTGGCATCGTCACGAACGTCGCCTATCAAGTGGCGAAAGGTGCGCTGCCGCAATTCACCCGCGCGCTGGCCCGCGAGTTCGCCAATGACAACATCCGCGTGAACTGCGTCGCGCCCGGTGTCGTACGGACGGATTTCCACAAGACGATGAGCGAGGAGCAGCGCCGCCTGAATCTCGACCACCGCATCCCGCTCCACCGCGAGGGCACGCCGGAGCAAGTGGCTGAACTCATCCTCACGCTCGTGCAGAACGACTACATCACCGGCGAGACGATGACCATTGACGGCGGGCTGACGATGCGGATTGCCTGAATCGGGACGACGACACTTTCTGATCTCGGGTTGGTGTGGCCCGGCCGGTTTCGCAATCTTGGAAAGTATTTCTCGCGCAACTGTGTCCTCCCTTGAGTCGCACCCCGGCCTGGCCCGGCCGGAAATCCCGCCGGCTTGTGTCAGACATTTCTGATTTCTGTCCTGCCCGTGTCCACGCGCGGGTCACTTCTGTCCCGCCTTGGAACAGACAAAAATTTGCGCGGAAATCTTCCTGAAAATTGTCCCGTTTGGTTCCACGACTGCTTGGTTTGCAGGCAATCAGAGGTGAGAAGCTTGTTGAACAAAATTGCGCGGAAGATTTCGCGCGCGCTGCCGTGTCTGCTGGCCCTGTGGTCGGTCGCCGCGTCCGCCGCGCCCGCGATCTTTCGCCAGCCCACGAACGACTGGGTCGTCGCCGGCCAGCCGGCCGCGTTCGACGTGGGCGTGACCGGCCAGCCGCCGCTCGCTTACCAATGGCGTCGTGAGGGCGTGAATCTTCCCGGCGCGACGAACGCCGCCTTCTTCATCTCCGCCGCGCAGACGAATCACGCCGGGCGCTACACCGTGCTGGTCACGGACGGCGGCGGCAGTTCGGTGCTGAGTTCGCAAGCGGTGCTGACCGTGCTGCTGCCCGTCAACATCACCGCGCATCCGCAGCCTCAGTTCGTTGCGCCCGGCAGCACCGCGTTCTTCTCCGTCAGCGCGACGGGTTCGCCGCTCCTCCGCTATCAATGGAAGTTCAACGCCTCGAATCTTTTTGGTGCGACCAACCAGTCGCTGCTCATCTCCAACGTCACTGCGCTCAACACCGGTCTTTACTCCGTGCGCGTCTGGAACGGCGTGAACTCCGTGGACAGCCAGTCCGCCGCGCTGACGCTCGCTCTGCCCATCGTCATCGCGCAGCAACCTTCGAATCAAACCGCTCTCGCCGGCGCGACCGTCACGTTCAACGTCGTCGCGACGGGCGCGCAGCCGCTCCAGTATCAATGGACGCTGAACGGCGCGGCCTTGTCCGGCGCGACCAACGCCGCGCTCACGGTCTCGAATCTTACGGCGGCGGCGGCGGGCAATTACGCCGTGCGCGTGTGGAACAGTTTCGACGCCGTGGACAGCAGCCTCGCGACGCTCACTGTGCTGGAGCCGGTGGTCATCACCATGCCGCCGGAAAACCGCACCGTGGTCGCGGGCGACGCCACGACGTTCTCGGTCATCGCGCTTGGCACCGCGCCGTTGAGCTACCAATGGTTTTTTGAAGGCGAGCCGATGCTAAATGCGACGGGCCAGACCTTCACCATCACCAGTGTCACGCCCTCGACGGCGGGCGGCTACTCGGTCCGCGTGTCGAACGTGGTCAACGTCGCCTTCACCGACCGCGCCGTGCTCACGGTCAGCGAGCCGCCGGTCATTCTCACGCAGCCGTTGAGCCAGACCGTGAACGCCGGATCGAACTTCACGCTCTCCGTCCAGGTCGGCGGCGCGACGCCGCTCAGTTACCAATGGCTGTTCAACGGACAGGCTCTCTCAAACGCCGCCGGCCCGACGCTCACGCGCAGCAGCGCGCGGCTCGAACACGCGGGCAATTACCGCGTCATCATCACGAATCCTTTCGGAACGATCAGCAGCGACGTCGCGCATGTGGACGTGCGGCCGGCGGCGCTGCCGTTTCAGGATCAATTTGCCAGCGCGGTCAATGTGCAGAACTCGCTCTACCTCCTCGGCACCGGCTCGAACTCGAACGCCACGCGCGAAAATCTGGAACCGTTGCATGATGGTGAAAAAGCCGTGCGCTCCGTCTGGCTTTCGTGGACTGCGCCGGTCGGCGGCGTGGTCAGCGTGAACACCCTGGGCAGCGACTTCGACACGGTGCTGGCGATTTACACCGGCACGAACGTCAGCAGCCTGACGCCGGTGGAAAGCGACGACGACTCCGGCACGAACCATACCAGCGCGCTCAGTTTCAACGCGGTTGCAGGAACGACGTATCGCATCGCCATCGCCGGTTATCTCGGGTCGAGCGGCAACATCGGCTTCGAACTCGAACTCACGCCGACGACGATTGGCCTGCCGATTTTTCTCTCGCATCCCCGCAACTACTCCGTCGCGCCCGGCGGCGATGCGGATTTGAATTTCTCCTTCAACGCCGACGAGGCCGTGCAAATCCAGTGGCTCTTCATGGGCAACACCGTGGCGAACACGACGATCTCGAACGGGCTGCGGAGCATTGATGAAGCCCAGGTCGGACGCTACCGCGTGAAACTCACCACGCCCACGCACGTTCTCTACTCGCGCTACGCCGAAGTGCAGATCAACAGCCGCGGCCTGAGCAACGTGCTCGCGCAGGATAAAATTGGCCGCGCACTCGATTACGCGCAGACGATTCCCACCGCCGTGGTCGTGCCCGGCGGCAGCGGCAAGGCCAAGTCCGCCGGCGCGGGCGGCAGCGGATCGCACGGCTACACCACCACGCAAATCTTCAGCACGGCGGGCGCGACGTCCGATCCGGGCGAGCCGGTGCATTGCGGGATCGGTGGCGGACACTCGACCTGGTTTGTCTATCAGGCCGAGACGAACGGCACGATGCGCGTGGACACCGAGGGCAGCAGCTTTGACACGGTGCTCGCCGTGTACATCGGTCCCGGCGACAGCTACTCGACGCTCACGAACATCGCCTGCGACAACAACAGCGGCAGCAATGGACTCACCAGCGTCGTACTCTTCCAGGCCACGCAGGGCGTGACCTACTACATCGCCGTGGACGGCGTGGGCAACGCGGTCGGCACGGTGAAACTCCACATCAATCTGGGCCAGCCCGTCTCGATGGCCGCGCAGCCCGCGAGCCAGACCGTGCCGTCCGGCAGCAACGTGACCTTCTCCGCCGCCGCGAACGGCCTGACGAATTACACCTACCAGTGGCGCTTCGGCGGCACGAACATCGCGGGCGCGACCGCCGCGAACTTCACGCGCACGAACGTCCCCGCACCGCTCGCCGGCAGCTACGACGTGGTGGTGAAAAATCCGATCAACTCGGTGACGAGTTCCGTGGCGGCGCTCACGGTTTATTCCAGCACGCTGAACATCGGCGGCCAGCCGCAGAGCCAGAGCGTGAGCGCGGGGGCGAATGTGAATTTCTCCGTGACCGCGAGCGGGGCGGGACTCTTGCGCTACCAATGGCGGTTCAACGGCGGCAACCTTTCCGGCGCGACGAACAGCGCGCTGGCGCTGCCGAATGTGCAGGCGGGGCAGGCCGGCAATTACTCCGTGAACGTGACCGACAACAACGGTTCGCTCGCCAGTTCCAACGCCGCACTCACCATTTCTTCCGCGCCCGTCATCACCTTGCAACCCGTGAGCCGCACTTTCGGCACCGGCGAAGTCGCGCAACTCACGGCGGCGGCGACCGGTACGCCCGCGCCCGCGTATCAATGGCTGTTCAATGACGCGCCGCTCGCCGGCCAGACCAGCGGCACGCTTACGATCAATAATTTCAGCGTGCTCAATGAAGGCACCTACTCCCTGCGCGCCAGCAACAGCGTTGGCATGGCGACCAGCTCGGGCGCGGAACTTTTGCTGAACGCGCCGTTGCGGCTCTTGAATTCTTCATGGAGCAACGGCGTGTTCAGCGCACGGCTCGTCGGCGCGGTCAGCACCAACTACTTCGTGCAGTGCAGCACCAACGCCACAACCTGGTTCACCGTCACCACCAACACTTCCACGACCGGCCTCTCCTTCTTCTCCAGCCCGAACACGAACAGCGGTTGCTGGGTCTTCCGCGCCATTGCGCCGTAAGGGTGGAAGTTGTCGCACTGCGACAACTCTGAGTGGGGCAGGCGTCCCGCCTGCCTTCCGTCCTTGGGCCGTCCCGGCTGAAGAACCACCAGCCGGGACGGCCAGTGGACCAGTGGCAGCCGGGACGGCTGCCCCACTACGGTGCTGGCAATCACACCTACTTCGTCAGGTAATACTTCGTCGTGTATTCCTGCACCATGCGCCAGGTGTTGTATTGCGGCACGAGCGTGATGAGCGCGCGGCGGATGCGCTGAATCCACGCGCGCGGAATGCCGTTGGCGTCGCGGTTGTAGAATTCAGGAATCACCTGCTCGGTCAGCGTCTTGTAGAGATTCGCGGCGTCCTGACGATCCTGCTCGTCAATCGAACTCGGGTGCGAGTCGTCGCCGATGGCGAAGCCGTTGGTGCCGTCGTAGCCTTCGCGCCACCAGCCGTCGAGGATCGAGAGGTTCAGGCAGCCGTGGCAGCCCGCCTTCTCGCCGCTAGTGCCGGAGGCTTCGAGAGGACGGCGCGGGTTGTTCAACCACACGTCGCAGCCGCTGACCATCTGGCGCGCGACATGGATGTCGTAGTTCTCGATGAACACGAGATGGCCCTTCAACTCGCTGAACTTGCTGAGGTGGATGATGCGCTGGATGTAGCGCTTGCCTTCATCGTCACGCGGATGCGCCTTGCCGGCGAAGACGAACTGCACCGGGCGTTGCTTGTCATTGACCAGCTTCACGATGCTCTCGAGCTGTTGGAAGATCAGTGGCGCGCGTTTGTAGGTGGCGAAGCGCCGGGCAAATCCAATGGTCAACGCATCGGGATTCAGCAGGTGATCGAACGCGATGAAGTCGCCTTGCGACAGGCTGCGCCCTTGGATGAGCAGGCGGCGGCGGGCGAATTCGATCAGCTCACGGCGCAGCTTGTAGCGCAGCGCCCAGATCTCCTCGTCCGAAATGAAGGCCGGGTCTTCCATCTTCTTCCAGAAGGCCGGATCGTTGATGGCGCTTTCCCAACTGCTGTTCTTGCTCCAGAAATCGGTGCTCGCACCGGCCGTGCCGGGCGCGGACGTTCCATTG
>JANOAY010000194.1:0-1804 GCA_031411375.1 Pedosphaera sp.
TTCCCCGCGCCGCACGTTTGCCCGCCGGCTTGGATTTCATCTGGCTCGCCTTGCACAGCGCGATGAAGTCCTTCAACTCGCCCGCCTTCGCGTAAAGCGGCGCATTCGGGCGCGGCGCTCCGCAGGCGAATTGCCAGCGGACCAGCGCGGCGAGGTAGCGGTCGCGCGCCGTGGCTGGGATGTCCACCACGGGCTGGCCGCTGGCCACGAGCGGGACATTGGCGAGCAGCCGCGCGAGGCGCCCGTTGCCATCGGCAAAGGGATGGATGCGGGCGAAGGTGGCGTGCAGCCAGAGATAGTCCTCGAAGGGCTCGCCCGCGCCCTCGCGGCGTTTGTTGAATTCCGTGAGCCACGTCTCCATGAGCGCGCCGGTGTGCTGGGCGGCGGCGTAGTGGTCGTTCCAGCGGCTCTTCCCGCCGAGCCGGACGGGGGTGCCATTGTCCTCGATCTTCCAAGCGCCGATGGGCTTCATGCTATCCACCGTGGAGCCCTGCATGAGCACGGTATGGAGGGAAAAAAGATCGTCCTTGGTGAAAGGGCGATCCTCCCCGAGCCATCGGCCCACGGCCTGAATCGCCGCCTGCTGCGCGCGCGCGGCGGCGACATGCTCCGCCGGTCTTTTCGCAATCTTCGCCTTCGGTTTCGCCAGCGCCTCGGCAACCTCCGACTCGGTCAAAGTGTTCCCTTCGAGCGTCGTGGTGTTGTAGGTCCACCCCGCGTGGAGGCCGGTTAACAACGCAGCGCGGCAGTCAACGAGGATGGCTCGGGCGTTTTCCAGAGCGGGCGAGCGGAGAAGAGTAAAGATTTCCACCGCGCGTATAGCGTAAGGCAGCGCCTCAACCTTCTTGCCTTGCCGGGTGAGGGAATGGGCGAGCCGGCGGGAATCGGTGCCGATCGTTTCCTTGCGACCCAATTTCTCGGACAAGAGCACTGCTACTCGAGCCAGGGCCTCGGCTCCCGGCCAGTCTTTCCGATCGAGCGCCAGCTCAGCCAAATTTCCAGTGACGGAGGCGATAATTCCGGGGTTGCCAACTGCACGGGATACTCGCAACGCCTCGCGGAAGTTGCGTTCCGCGGATGCGAAATCTCCGAAGTGCCGTTCGGCTTCTGCGAGGTCTTCGAGCCCGATCGCAATGTCGTCGCTCTCCTTGCCCAAGATGCCCCATAATTTCACGACTTTGCGGAAGGCGCCAATGGCGGCCCGATAATTCTGGGCCAAGCGATGTCCGTGACCGCGCAGGCTGGTGGCGATGGCGCGCTCGCGAGGACCAGCATTTGCAGTCTGCCAGTATTTTGTCGCGCGGTCGGCACACTCCAGTACCGCCTCTGCCTCCTCGCGCAGCGAGTGAATATAGCCCGCATGATAGGCCTGCCATCCGGCATTATTAAAATCACCCGCCGCTACTGCCTTGTCCTCCACCTGCTGACAGAGCGAGAGACACTCGTCCCAGCGGCCCGTGAAATTGAGGAAGTCTGCGAGCGCATCGCACACAGTTTCGAGCCGGGAATGAGACCCGGCTATTAAAAGCGGCAAGGCGGGAGCTACGGTGAGCCAAGCCGCATCAAGTACGGGGAAGCGATCATGCCTTTTGAAGCCGTTCTCCAAAATCAGCGCATAGGCGCGCTGTTCAAGCCGCTTGCCAGTTTCCGCAACCGCCTCGGGCCGTTTTCTTCGGAGGAAGTCCGCGACCATCGGCACCAGCGCGAAGTTTTTCTCCTCCTCATTCGGCACGACGAGCGCGCGGCTGGAGAGGTCGCCGAGGGCGGCTTCGGCGGCGGTTGTGGAGAGGCCGGCGAGTTCGGC
>JANOAY010000195.1:0-3843 GCA_031411375.1 Pedosphaera sp.
TGCCAGAAATAATCGAGCAGCTTCTCCAATGAGACCACAGTCGGATCGTAGTCGATTTTGATCACCACGGCGTGGCCGGTAGCGTGGGCACAGATTTGCTCGTAAGTCGGATTGGGCTCCTTGCCGCCGGCGTAGCCGCTCACGACGTCCTTCACGCCGGGGAGAATTTCAAAGGCGGCCTCGGTGCACCAGAAACAGCCGCCACCGAGGACGAGGGATTCAAGTTTGGGAACGGCGGCGGTGGCATTCATGGAAAATGAGAGAAGCGCAAAGGTGCCGAGAAGCAAAGGGAGTCGTTTCATGGCGGTGAGAGGCGGACGCTGCGCGGATATTCCGCGAACGCAAAGGCGTAAGTCTCACCCCCGCGCCGGGCAAACCAAGGGCCGCGGCTCGTCGCGAAACCGCCGATAGACGGAAAAGTCTCGGACATCGACCGTGACGAGTTTCGCCTTGGGATGGCACTCGGAGAGAAAGACCAGCGAGGCGTCGCACACGTCCATCGCCGCGTATTTTGCGAGCAGGCCGCGCACGCGCCCCGCCCCGGCCGCAATCGTCGGCACCACGTGAAGCGCCCCGCCCTCGGCCAGTTCAAGCAGGGCGGTGACTTCCTCCGAGTTTTGCCCGAGCTGCCAGCAAGCCTCCGCGAACACCAGCTCGGAGGTCCACAACGGCTCATCAATCGCGCGCACCGTCCGCACCGACCAATCGTGCCATTGATCCCTCCGGCTCAGCCACCCGATGAGCGGCCCGGCATCGACGAGATACCTAACGTCCGAAGCCTTCACGCGTGGAGAGATCGCGCGGGCCGTCCTTCAGCATTCCGCGAAATTTTTCCGCCAGCGCGGCAAAGCTGACTTTCTTCACTTGAGGACTGCGCGCGGGCCGCTTGGAGCGAAGCGCGCCGCCGGAGCGGCGGGTCATGGCAGGCATCGTTTTCACGTGCGACGGATGCGGCTCGCGCTAGTGTAGTGTCCCGCAAATAGGTGCCCATAAGAGCGGAAGCGGAGAACGGGCCTTGTTCACCAGTGATGCGGTCACTTGGGCGCGGTTTTCGTTCGGCGTCTGGGCAGCGTGCAGCCCGGCTGGATTTGTTCGAGGCGTTGGCGTGCGCGGGTGAACTTCTCGAGGATACGTTCCACGCTGGCGGTCCACACGAAGGGCGTGGGGTGGGCGTTCCAAGATTCGAGGAATGCAGTGATGGTGCGTTGCAGATCGCGCACGCTGTGGAAGGCGCCGCGGCGCACGGCCTTTTGGCTGAGTTCGGCGAACCAGCGTTCGATCAGATTGAGCCAGCTCGAACTGGTGGGAATGAAGTGCAGCACAAAGCGCGGATGCCGCTTCAGCCAGCGCTGGACGCGCGCGTGGCCGTGGGTGCCGTAGTTGTCGAGGATCAGATGCAGCGTCGTTTCGCCGGGAAACTCGGCGTCGAGTCGCTGGAGAAACTTCAGGAACTCCTGATGCCGGTGCCGGGGATAGCATTGGCCGATGACGCGGCCCTCGACGACATGGAGCGCGGCAAACAACGTGGTGGTCCCGTGCCGGTGGTAGTCGTGCGTGTAGGTGCCGCAGCGACCCGGCTTGAGCGGCAGACCGGGTTGCGTGCGATCCAGCGCTTGGATCTGGCTCTTCTCATCGACGCACAGCACCACGGCGTTCTGCGGCGGGGTCAGGTAGACGCCGACCACATCCGTGAGCTTCTCCAAAAACCTCGGGTCACGGGAAAGTTTGAAGCTCCTGGTCAGATGCGGCTTCAACCCATGATCCTGCCAGACCCGGTGAATGGTGTTCTTGCTGACACCTTGGGCGCGGGCGAGGCTGCGCGTGCTCCAGTGGGTCGCGCCTGGCGGCTTGGTTTGCAGCGTGGCCTCGACCAGTTCCCCAACGCGGGCGGCATCGTAGCTGGGTTTGCGTCCGCGGCCCGGCGCGATCTCCCACACGCAGCCGATGCCCTGCTCCCGCGCACGCCGGCGCCACAACGCGACTGTGCGTCGTTGGACGCCGAGTTGCTCGGCACTCACCTTCACCGGCTGCCCGGTCGCCGCGGCGAGGATGATCCGCGCCCGCAGCACGACTTGCTGCGGCGTCGAACCAGCGCGAATCCATTGCTCAAGGCGGATATGCTCCGCGTCCGTCAAAACCACCGGCGCACTTTTTCGTGACATCCGGCCATCCTGCCCACTCTGCACTTATGGGCACTTATTTGCGGGACACTACACTAGCGGGAGTCAAGTTTTGGGCAGCCCGCTCATCTGGCCCCGAGCTTCCGGACTTTGCTCCGCCTTGCGGCGGCCGGACGCGTGCGGCGCGCCGGCCAAGCCCACTTTCAGACGACCAGCAATCCGCCCAGCATCCGGCGCGTGAAGCCCAGCGCGCCGAGGCCGAGGGCCAGCAGCGCGGCGGTCGACCCTGCGTCCGGCGTGCCGCTCACCGGTCCTGCGGTAATATTGCCGGTGAAAATCGTGTTCCCATAGGAACCAACGGCAGCACCATCAAAACCAAACACCATCACCAAGTAAAACGAGGTCGCCGGCAAGGAGAAGTTACTAGTCAAAGGCAGGAGACCGGGGCCGCTGTCATCATCGCTGGCAATAAACGAGTTCAACACGATATCGTTGCCTGCGACCGCCGGGCCGTTTGATGTTCGGAAAAGACTCATTTTTGCGTCGAACGTCCCGCTATTTATTCCCAAAGACACTACCGTCCCAGCGGTGCCATAGAACGTATACCAATCAGCGGGATTCGATGCGCTGAGGGTGCCGATCGGGTTGCTGGTCCAACTGCCACTAATCGCATCAATCACGAATGCGCGCGCCGGGAGGGCGAGCGCGGTGAAAAAAACAACCGGGCCGACGATGAATTGAAGGAAACGAAATTTCATGGGGTTGAGATGAAGTTTTTGGCCGCGAACCAACGCATCACATGAGGCGAGGCGGAAGTTTGGTTTGCAGGGCTGAGTTTGGAGTGCCGTCCGTGGCGTGGCATGGCGGGACGCGCAGAGCCTCCCATTTACTGCTCTGCATTTTTCACGCGGAAAGTTTCAGATTGTTTTTCGTCGCGGGTTTTCGCACCTGCGCTCATTCCGCCGTGGTCACGGATGCAGGCAGGCGTGGCCTTCCGGCCACGTTGTCGTATTGCTCCAACGCGGCTACTTGGCAGTTCCCCCGCGGCTGCTGGCTGATTCAACGCTACTCCTTCGCCGCACCCGCCGTCGGCTCTACTCAACCCAGACCGACGCCACCGAATCTCCAGCGCAGCGCCGCCAAACCCGCCAGCCCGGCGAAGAAAAGCGATAGCGTTGCGCCTCCTTCGGGCACGGAGGAGTTGGGCGTCACCGGCACCAGCACGCTGCCGAAGGCGACGTTGTCGGTGTCCTGCGCAAACTCGATCAACGCGCCGGGCGCGAGCAATCTGTTCGGGGCAAACTGGATGGTCATCCGGCGGAAGACATCGCCCACCGGTGTCGCGCCCGTGAGCGCCACCGCATCGCTATAGGTGATGCTGATGCCCTCGTAGATACCGTAGATTGGAATGCCAGAAGGGGTGGCGAGGGAAAATTCCAGGCCGGCCGCGGTGCCGGCCGTGCCAACGAAATTGACGCCTGCAAACTGCCCAAACGGGAACGCCACATCAAAGACGGTGCTCCCGGGCTGGCCATCCAAGCTGACCGAGACGATGCTGCGCGATGTGGAGGCGTTGAGGAGCAACCAAGGGGCCGAGCTGCTGGGGTTGCTGGTGTTGCCGGCCGTGAAAGTGAATGGGTTGCCGCCGGCTGCCTGCACCCCGCCAAAGCCGGTGCCGAGGCTTTGCCACGTGGCGTTGGCCGTGCTCCCATCCGAAAACAAA
>JANOAY010000196.1:0-2515 GCA_031411375.1 Pedosphaera sp.
CGGCGGCTTCCTTGATGTCGTCGAGCCACTTCCGCGTTTCCGCCGGCAGGTCCGGCGTGGCGGCGGCGAGATAGGCCTGCATGACAATCGCCGCGAGGATGTTGTTGAAGTCATGCGCCACGCCGCCCGCGAGCTGGCCGATGGCCTCCATTTTTTGTGATTGCCGGAACTGCTCTTCCAGTTGCCGCCGTTCGGTGATGTCCTCGGCGATGCCAACGACGCGATAAATTTTGCCCGCCGCGTCGCGGATGGGAAACCCGCGGTCATGAATCCAGCGCACTTCCCGATTGGGCCGGACGATGCGGAATTCCTCATCATAAGCACCGGAGGCCTCCAGGTTGGCGGCGGCTTGCAAAACCCGCGCGCGATCCTCGGGATGAATGGCCTCCGGCCACTGGCGCGGTGAGGCCTGAAGACTTTCGCAGGACCGGCCCCAGATCTTTTCGTAGGCGGGGCTGATGTAGAGCATCTCGCTCTTCGTGGGATCCGTGATCCAAAAAACCTCGTGGATGTTTTCCGCGAGCTGGCGGAAACGCTCTTCACTTTGGCGCAGGGCCGCATCGGCCTGCTTTTGCGCCGTGATATTCAGATGCATGACCACCGCGCCGGCCGACTGGCCCTCGCGCAGCGGAGTGGCGATCAACCGAAACCATCGCCGCTCCGTGGGCGCATGACACGGATACTCGAGAACGAATTCCTTCGCTTCGCCGCGTAACACCCTCCGGACGCCGGTGGCAGCGACATGTGCCTCTTCTGCGTCCGCTCCGTGGGCTCGCTCGCAAACTTCCAAATAGTTGCCACCCACGGCGCTCTCCGGCAACCGGAGTAAATTTGCGGCGGCGAAGCAACGCCAAGCTTCGTTCACCGCTAGAATCCAGCCAGCCGGATCAACCAGCGCAATGTGGGCGGGGAGGGCATTGAGGATGGCGGTCTGGGTCTCCGCCGACTGGCGGAAACGCTCTTCACTTTCACGCAGCGCCGCCTCTACGAGTTTGCGCTCGGTGATGTCCTGGCAGGTGCCGATGGCCCGGATCGGCTTTCCATGGTCGTCGTGAAACGGCTGCCAGCGTTCCTCCACATATTTGAGCCGCCCGTCTGGCAGCAAGAGCCGGTGCTGGATGACGCACGGAGCCGGGTTTTGCAGCGACTCGCGAAATGCGCGGTCCACACGGTTGCGATCCTCGGGATGCACAAACCGCAGAAATCCCTCATGAGTTGGCTGAAACCGGCCCGCGCTTGTTTCAAAAATGCGGAAGGTTTCCGCCGACCAAGTCACCGTGAGGGTGGAGAGATCGGTTTCCCAACTGCCGACCTTGGCCAAGGCCTGCGCTTCAAGGAGACGCTCCCGCTCTGCCTCCAGCAGGCAGGAGAGTTTGCGCTGCGCCTGCTCGCTGGCCCGGAGAGCCTCCTCCGCCAGCTTGCGCTCGGTGATGTCCAGTTCCACGCCCACCATGCGGAGGGGATGGCCCGACTCGTCCTGCATCAAGTGGCCGAGCACGAGCCCCCAACGCACCCGACCATCGCGCAGCCGGAAGCGCAGTTCAGCGCGGTAGGCCCCGCCTTCCTGAAGCGCGCGGGCCTGCGCTGCGGCCAGTAGCCCGCGATCCTCCGGATGCACCAGTTCGTAAAACGCCTCGTACGTCCCGGGAAATGTGCCCGGTTCGTAACCCATCAATTGCTCCTGCTCCGCCGACCAGATAATGCGATTGGTAAGGAAGTCGCGGTCCCAGGTGCCCATCCCCGCGACGGTGGTCGCCAGCCGCCACCGGGCTTCGCTCTCGCGCCGCGCCTCCTCCTGCCGAATTCGTTCCTGGCGCAGTCGCTGTTGGTCCAACGCGCGCTCGACCGCGAAGCCCAGCCGCGAGATCCGGTCCTTGAGCAGGTAGTCGGCGGCGCCCAGTTTCATGGCTTCCACGGCGGCTTCCTCACCCAGAGTTCCGGAGATCAGGATGAACGGAATATCCAAATCGCGCTCACGCAACACCAGCAGCGCCCGCAATCCGTCAAAGTGCGGGAGGGAGTAGTCGGAAAGAATCAGCTCGGGCGACGTGTCGAGTGCCGCCAAATAATCCGCCTTGGTCTCAACCCGTTTCCATTCAGGATCGAAGCCGGCGCGCTTCAATTCGCGGAGGATCAATTCCGCATCGGAAGCGCTGTCTTCGAGGACGAGTACTCGCAAAGGTTTGGGCATGGTCTGCCTTTCCGCCGCTTTTACTTTGGCTCTTTGTTGACGAGCAGCCAGTAGTGGCCCAAATCAGCCACGGCGGCGGAAAACGCATCGAAGTCCACCGGCTTCACGACGTAGCTGTTCACGCCCAGCTTGTAGCTCTCGATCAAGTCGCGCTGCTCCTGTGAGGAGGTCATCACCACCACGGGCTGGAGCTGCGTGCGCGGGTCGGCGCGAATGGCGCGCAGCACTTCGAGGCCGTCCACCTTGGGCAGCTTCAAGTCCAGCAGCACGACCTTTGGGTGTTGAGTGGCGTCACGGTCGGCATGGGCGCCGCGGCCATAGAGC
>JANOAY010000197.1:0-3416 GCA_031411375.1 Pedosphaera sp.
CGCGCGATGTTGAGCGCCATGGAACGCGACCAGTTCAACGAGAAGAAGTCCAACCGCCTGCGCGATTACATCATGGATGATCAGACGCTGCTGGTGGAACTCATCGGCTCGGCCGATTTCGAGGTCATCAAAGACCTCACCCGCGCGCTCCAGCTCTCGCCGGTGTTCGATGACATGGACAAGCGCTCCCTCCTCGCGCGCATCGTGAAGAGTTACCCGGCGATTCAATCGCTCATCACCGGCGAACAAACGCGCCAGGACGTGACCTTTGTCGTCTCGTGGGCCAGCCTCGAACGCCGCAAAGACGAGTACGCCGAGATCGTGCAGAAGAAAATTCCCGCGAACTCGAAAGAGATTGCCATCGCCCGCAGCTACGGCGACCTGCGCGAAAACCACGAATACAAGGCCGCGAAGGAGATGCAGAAAATTCTCATGCGCCAGAAGTCCGAACACGAGGAGCAGATCGCCCGCGCGCGCGGCTCCGATCTTTCCAATCCCCGCACCGATGTCGTGAGCATCGGCACGCAGGTGCGCGTGACCGACCTCAGCTCCAAGGCCAGCGAGCAATACGTGATTCTCGGCGCGTGGGATTCCGACCCGGAGCGCAACGTCATCAGCTACCTCACCCCCGTTGCGCAGGGCCTGCTGAACAAGAAAGTCGGCGACGAAGCCGAACTCGACACCGAAGGCGGCAAGCGCCGCTGCCGTATCGAGTCCATCGTCCAGGCGCCCGCTGAATTTGTTCCCGTCGCGGTGGGGGAAGAGGTGACGGCGTAGCGTTCGGAGCTGCGGACCGCTGAGTCCGCTGTCCCAAACTCAACTCTCAAAAGCATGAGCGGCGGACAAAACTGTCCGCCGCTTTTTTTGCCCGCGCCGAACTCAGGCCGCTACGCGAGTATCCATGCGAATGAACCAACGACACACTTCGCGCCCCCTCTCCTTGGGGAGAGGGCCGGGGTGAGGGAGGTCATCCCTTCAACTGATCAAGTTTGTTTTCCAGAAACTCGCCCTCACCCCAACCCTCTCCCCCGAGGAGAGGGAGCATCATTCGTGGCCGCGCGATGAATTGAGCCGGCTGGATTGGAGCAGACGCAACAAACGCGGCGAACCCTCGTGCGCTTCGTAACGATTCGTTGTCGGACGGGTGAACTCCTCGTAACGTGCGGCCGTTCCCAAACAACCTGAGTTATGCGAATTCTTTTTGTCCTCGGCCTGTGCCTTGCCCTTGGCGGCGGGGTCTTCCAATCCCGAGCGGGCGTCATCATCAACGAATTCCTCGCCGAGAACGATGGCGGTCTTGCGGATGAAAACGGCGACACGCCGGACTGGATCGAGCTGTTCAACAACTCTCCCTTGCCCGTGAACCTCGCGGGCTGGCGGCTCACCGACACGCCGACGAATCTCGCGAAATGGTTTTTCCCGGCGACGAACATTTCGGCAGGCGGCCACCTCGTCGTCTTCGCCTCCGGCAAGGACCGCGCGACGAACGGCGCGCCACTGCACACCAGCTTTCAAATCAACAACGGCGGCGGCTACCTCGCGCTCGTGGACTCGAACGGCGTCATCGCCAGCGAGTTCAACTATCCGGCCCAGCATCGCAACGTGTCGTTCGGCGCGGGGCGGCAGGCCTCGACCAGCACGCTGCTGGCGACCGGCGCGCTGGCGCGTTTCTTCGTGCCCTCGAACAGCGCGTTCGGCTCCGCGTGGACCAGCAACAGCTTCAACGATTCTGCGTGGGCCGCCGAGGCGACGCCGCTCGGTTTCGACGCCGGTTTCTCGGCCGGCGCGGCCCTGCTCTCCGTGGACTTCAACGAGCGCGTGACCAACGAACCCGCGTTCACGCTCGCGGGCTTCCAGTCGTTCGTCCTGAACTCGAACGTCTCCGTGACCGCGATCCAGACCCAGGCCACGACCCGCGTCTTCGGCGCGCTCACGGTCACGGTGTCGAACACCGCGCCGCTCGGCTACGACGACCGTCACCGCGTCACGCCGCTGAACAGCGGCGCGTTCACCGACTCGCTGCTGCTGCGCGATTTCATTTTTTCGCGCGAGACCACGGGCACGGGCGGGCTGGACGTGGCGGTCTCGGGCCTCGTCGCCAACACGGCCTATCAGTTCACGGTCTGGTCCTTCGACAGCAGCAGCCCCGGCGGACGCTGCGCAAACTGGTTCGCCAACGGCGCGCTGGTCAAGGACAAGCACCGCTTCAACGGCTCCGTCGCGCCCACGTCGAACAACGATTACAAGTTCACTTTCAACGCCGCCAGCGATGCGCTCGGTCGCGTGCTCCTTGCGGGCCGGCGCGATCCGACCAGCACCAACACCACGGGCGTCGCCGATCTCGGCGTCTTTCTGAACGCTTTCCAAGTCAACGAACTGCTGCCCGGCACGGCGACCAACCTGCTCGGCACTTTGATGCTGAGCAACAACGCCTCGGCCTACGTGCGCCTGCCGTTCAACGTATCCAGTCCCGGCGCGGTCAACGAACTCACGCTGCGGGTTCGCTACGACGACGGCTTCATCGCGCACGTCAACGGCCAGCCCGCCGTCTCGCGCCTTGCGCCCGGCTCGCCTGCGTTCGATTCCACCGCCACCGGCGCGCACTCCGGCGCGGCGAGCGAGGACATCAGCTTCATCCCGCCGCCCGGAATGCTCGTGGCCGGGGCCAACACGCTGGCCATCCAGGCGCTGAACGTCACGAAGGACGACATTGATCTGCTGCTCGATCCGCAGTTGATCGCCAGCGAGGTCGTCCAGTTGCCCGACCGTTTCTTCGCCCCGCCCACGCCCGGTTCGATCAACGCCACCGGCGCGGTCGGTGTGGTGGCGGACACCAAGTTCAGCGCGGACCGCGGCTTCTACGACACGAACTTTTCGCTCTCGATCACCACGGCCACGGCGGGCGCGAGCATTTACTTCACGACCAACGGCGCTGCGCCCACGACGACGGGCGGCACGCTGTTCATCGCGCCCATTCCCATCACGGCCAACAGTTTCATCCGCGCGCAGGCCTTTCTCGCGGGCTGGATTCCGAGCGGCATCGACACGCACAGCTACCTTTACTTGCGCGACGTGCTGCGCCAGTCGAACAACATCCCCGGCTATCCGACGAGCTGGCAGGCCGCCTACACCGCCGACTACGCGATGGACACGAACATCGTGAACCATCCGACTTACGGCGCGACGATCAGCAACGACCTGCGGAGCATCCCGAGCCTCATGCTCGTGACCGAGCAAAACGGCCTGTGGAATTCCTCGACCGGCATTTATCCGAACGCGACCAGCACCGGCCCGGCCTGGGAGCGCGCGGCCTCGGCGGAATTGATCGCGGGCGACGGCAGCACCGAGTTCGCCACGACCGCGAAACTGGAAATGCACGGCAACGCCAGCCGCGACAACGCGCGCACGCCCAAGCA
>JANOAY010000198.1:0-2460 GCA_031411375.1 Pedosphaera sp.
CCGAACGTCGGCGCGCGTAAGAATACTTTTGAACCTCACCATTACGCGGCTTGCTGCGGACTGGAAAGTCCGCGCGCCGGGAAAGAAAAAAGGCGGCACGTTGTCGTGCCGCCTTTGTGAAGAATCTACCCGCCGTCAGGCCTTCTTTTCGTCCGTGATGTGGACCGTCTTGTAGCCGCCGATGGTTTTGAAATAGAGCATCATCAGCAGGTAAATCGCCGCCATCGTGAGCGGGATGTAGGAGTCGGCTTTCAGCGTCCGGCGGTCGCCGGTGATGCTGGATTCCACGATGGCTTTCTGCGCCGGCGTGCGCGTGGCGACGTCCACCTTCTGCGCCTCGGCGAGCTTGCCACCGTCGATGGCCGTGACTTCGCTAAAGAAAAGGAACTTCGACGGCGCGGCGGCTTTCACCTGCTCGAACGTTGCCGCGTCCACGGTCTTCAAGGTCTCGGCGGAGAAACGATCCTTCGCATAACCGAGGCCGGGGCCGCCGATCAGACCGGCGGACAACATGCCGATGCCGCCCATGATCGAGATGGCCACCGCGCCCGTGCGCGGGAAGCGGTCCGAGGCCACACCGAGCATCGTGGGCCAGAAGAATGTCTTGCCCACCGCGTAGATGCCGAGCGCCACGAGCGCCATGCCGAAGGTTTGCATTCCGCTGGCGAGGCGCAGGCCGACGACCGCCAGCACCGAGCAGATCAACAGCAAGCCGACGGGGGAAATCTTCAGGGTCTTCTCAATGAAATGGGCGCAGAAGCGCAGGCTGAACATAATGAGCGAGGTCCAGAGGAACAGCATCTTGCCTTCCTGCGAGGAGAAGAGGTTGCCGGTGATGTTCTGAATCCAGCCGTCCGTGCCGAGTTCGACTGCGCCGACCATCGCGTGGGTGATGAACAGCACGAACAGCAGCAGCGAGCCGAGCGAGAACTTCGTCATCACCGCGACCACGAGGAGCAGCGCGCCCGCGATGCCGTAGGCGGCGGCGGGCGGGAAGCCCAAGTTGCCCGCGAAGAAAAGAGAGAGCAGATAGCAGACGACCAGCGCGCCGAGGATGCCGACATCCTTGAACATCTGCGCGAGGCTTGCGCCCTTTTCCGAGGCTTCCGATTTCGGGAAGCTTTGGCCCATGAACATGATGCCGTAGAGCGCGGTTGGGATGAGATACAGCGCAAGCTGCATCTTCCAGTGGATCTTCATCATGTCATCGAGCACCCAACCGACGGCGGTGCCGAAAATCATGCCCAGCGGCCAGCTCGCGTGCAGGATGTTCAGGTAGTGCGTGCGGTTGTTTGGGAAGAGTGTCGCCACGAGCGGATTCGCCACGGCTTCGAGCGTGCCGTTGGCAAACGCGAAGATGAACATGCCGATGGTCAGCATCTGGTAGGCGTTGGCCGGGGTGGTGGCGAGCATGGTCACGGCAAAGGAGGCCACATGCAGCACGAACGCCGCAACCACCAGCTTGCCGTAGCCGATCTTGTCGCAGACCACGCCGCCGATGATGATGCCGAAGCAGAAGCCGGTGAAACCCGCGCCGCCAATCGCGCCGAGCTGCGTGGCCGTGAAGCCAAACTCCGCGCCCCAGTTGTCAAAGATGCCGCCGCGAATGGCGAAGCCGACGCCTGCCGCGAGGATGGCCATGAACCCGGCCCAGAGGAGCCGCTTGGCGTTAGGTGCAACGCCTTCAGTGTTTGCTGACATAGTTTTTTTGTTGGTTGGTTACTGAGTGAATGCGGGAAGTTTCACAATCGCGCCGCCCTTGAGCGCGGACTCGTGGGCGCAGAGGCCGACGCAGGTCCAGTTCGCGGACTGCTTCGCGTTCGGGAACGGGTCGCGGCCTTCGTGCAGCGCCATCGCAAATTCGTTCGCAAGATGCGGATGGCTGCCGCCGTGACCACTGCCCTGCGTGAAGCTCAGGTGCGTCTTCTTGCTCCCGTCATACACGCCTTGCGTCGTGTATTTCGCGATGCTCTTGGGCAGGCGCTTGGCGAAGTCGGGACATTTGATCGCCTTGGGAATTTTCGGCTCCGGCCGCTTCGCCGTGTGCAGCACGAGCGGGTCGTGCTCGATCAGCGGCCATTCCACCGAAGCTTTGTCGCCATAGACATCAATGCTCTCGCGATACTGGCGCGCGGTGTCGAAGAGCGAGCGGATGATGCGGGCGTTCACGTCGGTGCCCTTGAACTTGATGTGCGCGGTCTCGACGGCGAAGGGCGAGCCGTAGCATTTCTGGAGTTCTTTGCGCACGGTGCCGGAGCCAAAGCAAGAAACGTATTCCGCCGGCTTGCCAATCAACCCGGCGACGGGGCCGACGCAGTGCGTGGCGTACCACATGGGCGGAAGGCCGGGCCAATAATTCGGCCAGCCATCCATGTCCTGTTGATGACTCGCCTGCACGAACTGGAGTTTGCCCAGCTTGCCCTGGTCGAGCAACTCCTTCATGAAAAGGTATTCGCGGGC
>JANOAY010000199.1:0-1991 GCA_031411375.1 Pedosphaera sp.
ACGCCGCCACGAGGAAAATCACGAATGAGATGGGCGCGTAGAGAATCAGCCAGCCGTGTTCCGCCTGGAAGGTGATGATTTTGCTCAGATTGAGGTCGCCCACGATCATGAACAGCGGGATGACCGACATGCCCATCGAGAGTTCGTAGGAAATCATCTGCGCGCTGGAGCGAATGCCGCCGAGGAACGGATACTTCGAGTTCGACGCATAGCCCGCGAGCACGATGCCGTAAACGGAGAGCGACACGATGCCGAACGTGTAGAGCACGCCCACGTTCAGGTCGGCGATGACCATCTGCTGTTTGCCGAGGTAGGAGCCGAACGGAATCACCGCCACCGTCATGAGCGCGGGAATCATCGCGATGGCCGGCGCGAGCGAGAAATAGATTTTGCGAACGTGCGCGGGCGTGAAGTCCTCCTTGAGGATGAACTTCAATCCGTCGGCGAGCGGTTGGAAAATGCCGAGGCTGATCAGGAACGGGCCGATGATCGGAACCTTGGCGAGCAGCGGCGGCGCAGTGCGGTTCGGTCCCACGCGATCCTGAATCCACGCCGAGATTTTGCGCTCCGCCAGCACCGCGTAGGCGACGATGGGCATGACCGCCAGGAAGATCACCGCCAGGATCTTCACCAAACTCCAAATGACAAAGTTCCAGTCCATCGCGTCAGATTTGCACCGTTACGCCGGTATCGCCGAGCGCGGCCCAGGTCACGCCGTGGAACGCCGGAACTTCCTTGGCCATCTGGTTGAACAAGCCTTCGATGCTGACGAAGCCGTTCTGGCCGGTGACGTTGTGAACCAGCTCGTGCAGGAATTCCCACTCGGGACGCGCATCGCCACGCGGCTCGACGGCTTTGGTAAATCGCTGCACGCGGCCTTTAATATTCGTGAACTAACCGCGCTTCTCAGCGTGCGCGCAGCCGGGCAACAAGTAGTTCGCCGCTTCAGTCGTCTTGTTCGGCAAAATGTCGCTGACAATTAGCGCATCGAGTTTCGCGAGTAGATCAGCACCGATACCGTGCTTGGTCACGTCTTCACCGAAGACGATGAGCGTCTTGATCTTCCCGGCGCGAATGCCGTCGGCGATCTTTGACAGGTTGCGGCCCATCTCCGCGTGGCAATCCACAATGCCGGTGAGAATCGCGCCGTTGGTGTTCGGATTCTTGTCGGCGACGACGAGCAGTTTGTCCGCAGGACCGGTGCGCGGAATCGAGTCCGTGATCGCTCCCAACTTCGTCGCCAGCTTCTTGAGCAGGAACAACTCCTCGTTCGTCTGCCGCGCCGACGCGACGATGGCGACGGAGCCTTGCGGCGCTTTTGCCAGCTTCTCAGAAATATCCTTGATGACCGAACTCCAAGTGACCGCCTCCCCGACCTTAGACTTTGGACCTTGGACCTTGGACAACCGCGCTTCGCTCCCAATCCACTTGTAGTTGAGCCGCCCTGCGTCGCACATCCACGTTGCGTTCACCGCGTCATTCTCGCGCGGCTCGTAGCGATAGACTTTGTCCTCGCGCGACCCGATGACGGTGTTGCAGCCGGTCCCGCAACTTGTGCAGAGGCTCTTGGTCTCCTTGAGAAACCACACGCGCATCTGGAACCGGAAATCCTTCGACGTGAGCGCGCCCACGGGACAGATGTCCACGGTGTTGAGCGTGTAGTTGTTGTCGAACGGCTGGCCGGGGAACGCGGAGATCGTGTTGTAGCTGCCGCGATTCACGATGCCGAGCGCGTCGTCGCCCGCGATGTCCTTCGTGAAACGAATGCAGCGCGTGCAGAGAACGCAACGCTCGGCGTCGAGCACGATGCGTGGGCCGAGATCAATGCGCTTGGGTTTGTGAACCTTCTGCTCCACGAAGCGGCTCTGCGCCTGGCCATAATCCACCGAGTATTCTTGGAGCTTGCACTCGCCGGCCTGATCACAAATCGGGCAGTCGAGCGGATGATTGATGAGCAGCGATTCCAGCACGCCCTCGCGCATCTGCTTCAC
>JANOAY010000200.1:0-3457 GCA_031411375.1 Pedosphaera sp.
GGGGGGTTGATGTGGTGGGCGCGCCGGCCGCGGGGGGGGGCGCCGGGCGGGGGGCGCCGCCGGGTTTGGCCGGGGGGGGGTTTTAAAGACCCCACCCCCCCCGCCCGCCGCGGGGGGGGGCGCCCGCGCGGGCCCCACTCCGCCGGCACAGTGCCCGGCATGCCCTACGCCTCCAGCAGACTCTTGTGCCGCCAGTGCTCGATGGTGAACTCCGGCGTTTCCGTCAGCACGGCCACGCGCTCGAAGGAATCCTCGAACGGCGGGAAGAACGCGTCGCCTTCGCACGTCCGCTTCACGCGCGTCAGGTAAAGGTCCGAACAGCGCGGCAACGCCTGTTCATAAATCTGCGCGCCGCCGCAGATGAAAATGTCCGTGGGGAAATCTTCCGGGTTCAGTTTATCCAGCGAACTGAAGATGAACAGGTCTTCGCTCTCGTTGCCGTTCAGCTTCGTCAGGCGGAGCTGGTAGGCGCGTTTCAAATGCTCGCCGCCGCGCCACTCGTGATACGCGCCGAAGACCTGCGGATGCGCGTGGATGAGCTGCTGCGGATGATGCGTGAGGATCAACGTCTTGCGATTCGGCAGCGGCTTGCCGATGGACTCGAACGTCTTGCGCCCCATCACCACCACGTTCCCCGTGGTCATCTTCTTGAACCACTTGAAGTCCTCAGGCAGATGCCACGGAATTTTGTTCCCGTTCCCGATGACGCGATTCTCGCTCATTGCGGCGATGGCTTTAAAGTGTTTCACGGCAGTTGAATCTCCGGCTCCTGGCGTGCGCCGTGCCACACCGTCAGAATCCAGACGGTTCTCGACGCATCCTCCACGAAGTAGATGATTCGATACGGCGGCACGTTGATCTCACGCACGTCATCTCGGTCGAGTTTGGCAAAGATGCGCCCGAAGCGCGGGTGCGCGGCCAGGACGAACGGCTTCTGCCTGATTTTTTCGCCCCAGCGCCGTGCGATGTCCGGGCTGTCGTGGGCGATGTTGAGGACGATGGATTTCAGATCAGCAATCGCCTCGTCCATCCAGATTACTTGGTAATCCATTGGCGCAAGAGTTCGGCGACCTTCTCAGCGGACTGTCCAGTCGCGCGACCGGCTTCCACTTTGGCGAGGCGTTGCTTGACGGTGCCGAGCAGCAGCAACTCGTCGATGATTTCCGGGAACGAAGCCTGGTCGGGCATCTCTTGAACTGCTTCCAGAATCAATTGGCGGTCGCTCATGCGATGGCAACTATGCCGGGAGTCATATGCGCCTGCAAGCTGCGGCAGTCTTGAACTTGGCTCAACGCCCCCTTGGACGCAGCAACTGCGCCCCATGCTCGGGCGTTTTCTCCGGCGTCAGGCCCAGCAGTTCCCGCGCGCCACCGATCACCTTGTCCCACTGAAAAGCCGGACCGGGATCAGTCTTGTTCTTCTGGATGTGGTAGTGGCCGAGCACACCCTGATATTTTTCTAACTCTTCGTCCGGCAGTTTGCTGGTGAGAAGTTTGCCATCCACCCCGCGCGGATAGTCGCAGTTCATCTTCGGGAAAATTTTGCATAACGCCGCCGTGAGATGCGTGAGCGCGCGATATTGCTCGGGCGTGAAATCGTATTGATGCAGCTTCTGCCCCTGCACCTCGCCCGCGACCAACTCAGGCCGCGCGGGGCGTCCGATGAAGTTCGGCGTGCGAATGCCGCCGTCGCCGAGGCGCGCGGGGATTTTGATTTGCACCTGGCCGTTCGTGTCGCGTTCGTACCATTGGCGCAGCGCCTCGGCATTGGTGGAGGCGTAGGCGCCGATGTTCGCGATCTCGATGCCGACGGAGCGCGTGTTCGAGGACGTGGCGTGCCAGGCGCGTTCTTTGGCATCCAGCGTTTGGTAAATCGTGCCGTCGAGATCGAGCAGGAAGTGGACGCTCAGGTCGCGTCCGTCGTGCAGCACTTTGAAACACTGGCGCGCGGTGCCCGCTACATCGAAGTGGATCACGAACTGATCCACGACCTTCTGAAGCAGCGGTAAATCCCAGCCGCCGCCGCGCACTTGCTCAAGCTGTTGCTCGGTGAGCGCCGACGTCTTCCGCAGGCTGTAACGGTTCGGCGTATTCAAAGCCGCCACCGCCACCTGCGACGTGGCCCACGATGATTGGTCATACGGAGCAAACCGCCGTTCCACGCGATACGCATCGTAGCCGCCCGGATCCATCCAAGTGATTACGGGCGTGCCGGTGTGAACGAAGTGGCCGGCGACCACGATTTCATCGCCAAGACGTGGCGCGAGCGTCCCGGGACGGGGAGCGGCGGGCGGGCGGCTTACACATCCAATGAGCAACGCAGCGGCCAGCAACGGGACGGCAACATGAGAGAAAATTTTCATGCGCTGGCTCAAACGGCGATGGGCGCCTTGATCCCCGGATGCGGGTCGTAGCCTTCGAGCGTGAAGTCGGCAAACTGGAAGTCGTGGATGTTCTTCACGGCGGGATTCAAACGCATCACGGGCAGCGGGCGCGGCTCGCGGGTGAGTTGTAGTTTCGCCTGCTCCAGGTGATTGGCGTAGAGGTGCAGGTCGCCGAAGGTGTGGACGAAGGTGCCGGGCTTCAGGCCGGTGACTTGCGCGACCATCAGTGTGAGCAGCGCGTAGCTGGCGATGTTGAAGGGCACGCCGAGGAACAAATCCGCGCTGCGCTGGTAGAGCTGGCAGCTCAGTTCGCCGTCCTGCACGAAGAACTGGAACAGGGTGTGACACGGCGGGAGCGCCATCGTTTCAATCTCTCCGACGTTCCACGCGCTGACGATCAGGCGGCGGCTGTCGGGGGATTTTTTGATCTGCTCGATGACGCGGTCGATCTGGTTGATGGAGCGTCCGTCGGCCGTGCGCCAGTCGCACCATTGCGCGCCATAGACGCGGCCGAGGTTGCCATCCTGATCAGCCCACTCATTCCAGATGGTCACGCCATTTTCGTTGAGCCACTTCACGTTCGTGTCGCCGCGCAGGAACCAGAGCAGTTCGTAGAGGATGGACTTGAGATGCAGCTTCTTCGTGGTGAGCAGCGGGAAGTTGGGCGCGAGCGGAAAGCGCGCCTGCGCGCCGAAGACGGAATACGTGCCGGTGCCGGTGCGGTCGGCCTTGAATTTGCCCTGCTCCAGAACGAGCCGCAGCAGTTGGTGATACTCGACCATAAGAATTTCGCTGGCGGCATTCTTGCCCGCGCGCGGCGCGGATTGGCACTGAATTTTTTACCGGCATCGTAGTGGGGCAGCCGGCTCGGCTGCCGAAAGTCCGATGGCCGTCCCGGCTGTCGAACATGCAGGGGGAGCATCTCGACACTGTCCTTAAACCCGGCGTTTCCGACTCCCTCTCCCCATGAGGAACTGTAAAGACCGGAGACATAGTGGACGGGTGTGCGGGGACATGGTGGACACCTTGGGCGGTCATGGTTTCAGGTTTGGGGAACCGGGTTGGTTTCGTTTT
>JANOAY010000201.1:0-5504 GCA_031411375.1 Pedosphaera sp.
CATCACATAGCCCCGAGCACCCGCGCGAAGCGCCCGTTCTGCGTAGAGAGTTTCGTCGTGCATCGACAAAACGAGCAGGGGGAGATCGGGATAGCGCGCCTTGATGTTCTTGATCAGTTCCAGGCCATTGCCGCCCTTGAGCGAAATGTCCACGAGCGCGACGTCGGGATTCAGCAGGCCCACGGCTTCAAACGCCTTCGGCGCTTCCTCGGCCTCGCCGCACACGACAAGGTCCGGCTCTTGATTGATGAGTTCCGCGAGGCCCTTGCGGAGAATCGGATGGTCATCAATGAGCAGCACGCGGTACTTCGCCTTGCGCGCGACGGGCGCGGCCTGTTCCGGGCGCTTGCTCGTCGAGAGGCTGTTCAGGATTTGTTTGCGGTTAATTCGATTCATATTGGTTGCGGAATGAGCAGGTGACACTGGTGCCGCCTTTGTCCCCGGCGGCGACTTGGAGTTCCCCACCGATGCGACGCGCGCGGAACTGCATGATGCGCAGCCCCAGCCCGTTCAACTTCGCCTCGGGGGTGAAGCCCGTGCCGTCATCGGTCACGCGGAGCTGGAGCTGATCACCGTTCACGTCGAGCGTCACCTCGATGTTCTTGGCCTTGCTGTGCTTGATGGAATTGTTCATGGCCTCCTGCGCGATGCGGAAGACATGCGTGGCGAGAACATTGTCGTTGATGGAAATTTTTTCCGCTGCGCGCAGCGTGCAACGGACGCCGCAGGTGCGTTGTACCGAGTCGGTCAATTCCACCAGCGCGGCAGCTAGGCCGTTGCGCTCCAGTTCGGCGGGGAACAAGCCGCGCGCGAGATTGCGCGTCTGCGCCAGCGCCTGCATCACGAGCCGGCCGATCTCGGCGGCATCCTTCGCTTCTTCCAGTGATTTCGTCGTGAGCTTGCGTTCCAGGGCGCGGGTCAAAAAAGTGATGCCGGTGAGATGCTGGCCGAGTCCGTCGTGCAAATCTTCGCCGATGCGCTGCTGCTCGCGGTGGCTCACTTCAACAATCTCGTGCTCCATCCGCTTGCGCTCGGTGACGTCGCGCACGATGACCAGCGCCTCGTCATCCGCGCAGCTCACGCCGCGCGCCTCGAAGTCGCGCAGTTCGTTCGGAAGCAAATGCTGGCAGGTGAACGTCTGCACTTCGCGGGTGCGAATGGCCTGGCCGAGCTGCTGCATGGCCTGCGTGGCGAGCGGCGCGGGGAGCAGTTGCTTGATGCTGCGCCCGAGGAGTTCCGCCGCCTGCAAGCCCAGCGGATTGCCCGCGCCGGGATGCAGTTCCAAAATCGTTCCGTCTTTGCGGAGCCGCACCAGCAGATCGGGGACAATGGCGACCAGCGCCTTCGTGCGCGCGGCAGATTGCGCCAGGCTGTCGTGCATCGTCTTCGTATCGGTGATGTCTTCCGCGATGCCGAGAATGCGCTGCACGTTTCCTTCCGCGTCGCGAATCGGAAACATGCGGTCGCGAATCCAGCGCAAAGAGCCGTCCGGCCCCGCCACTTGATACGTCTGGTCGCGCTCGGTCGAATCGGTGAGCACCGTGGTGCGCGGGCCGCTGCGCTTGAAGGAACTCGCCCACTGCTCCGGGCTGCGATAGGTGTCCTCGCGTTTGCGCGCCCACACTTCTTCATAACCGGGGCTGACGAAGATCAGCTCGTTTGTCTGCGGGTCGCTGATCCAAAGAAATTTTCCGACGCGCCCGCTGAGATTGCGGAAGCGTTCCTCGTTTTCGTGCAGCCGCTCCTCGGCCTGGATGCGCCGCGCGGTTTCCACATCCAGCCGTTCGAGCGCCTCCACCAAAGTGGCGGGCGCGGGCAGAGGCGAGGACGCGGGCGCGCTGATGGCCGCGCGAACGCTCACCTCCGGCGAAACTGTGGTTTCATCAATCATGGATCAGAATAATTCGGAAGGCGGAGAACACATTCTGTGCCACGGCGCCGGCCCGAAACTTCATCGGCAGAACCGTGCAATTCCTTCACACGTCGCTCTGCGCGCGTGTCACATTTCTGGCGCGTGCCTGATTTCGTGACGCGGCGCAAAGGGGTGGAAGGCAACTTGGGACACACGAAAGCGCGCGGTGTCTCAAAGTTGGAGGGATTGGTTGGGGAGCAAAAATTTAGCGCAGATACGCAGAGAGGCAGAGGCGCGGAGAAGGAACAGGGCGGCAAACGCACGTCGAGTTGCGCGCCCGGGAGCGCCGGCATCCTCGCCGGCGCGAAGATGTGCTTTGGTCAGAAACTCGCCGGCTGGCAGCCGGCGCTCCCAGGCGCGCTCGGCTTTCGCTGCTTCCGGTTTCAAGGCGGCTCATTCTCTCGCCCCCTCTCTGCGCCTCTGCCCATCTGCGTCTCTGCGCTAAAATAACCGCCTTCACGCCGGAAGCGTCCGCGTCATCAGAGCCTGTTTCACCGGTGAAAACAGCCGCGCGTGCGTGCTCATCGCGTAGCGGTCGGTCATGCCAGCGAGATAATCGCACACCGCGCGCGGCCAGCCTTCGCGGCGCGCGCACTTGCGGGCCTGCCCGCCGATCTCCGCGCGGTGCGCCAGGAAATGCTCGAACAGATTACCGAGCATCTTCACCGCGCGCACGTTCGGCTCATGCACCAGGGGATTGTAGTAGAGGTTCTGGTAGAGATATTTCCGCAACTCCACGTTCAGCTTGCGGCGCTCCGGACTGTATTGGACCAGCGGACGCGGTTGCGCGCGCGCGTCGTCCGCCGTCTTTACGCCTGCTTTGGCGATGGCGGCCTCGGTCGTTTCCACCACGTCTTTGACCGCCGAATCAATCAGGCAGCGGATGATGAAATAACGGCGGCACTCGTCGGGCTGTGCGCCTTGTTCTCGGCGAATCTGTTTGTCGGCACGGCCCCAGAGCGCCACGTCGCGCCGAAGATTTTTCTCCGACAACATTCCCGAGTCGAGGCCGTCGTCGAGGTCGTGGCTGTAGTAGGCGATCTCGTCGGCGAGATTCGCCACCTGGGCTTCGAGAGAGGAACAGTTGGATTTCAGCCCCTCGTGCTTCATCAAGCCCTCGCGCACTTCCCACGAGAGATTGAGGCCGGGGAAGCCGGGATACTTCTGCTCCAGCAGTTCGACGATGCGGAGGCTCTGGCGGTTATGCTCGAAGCCGCCGTGCCCGCGCATGAGCTTGTTCAACGCGGTCTCGCCATTGTGTCCAAAGGGCGAATGCCCAAGGTCATGCGCCAGCGCGATGGTCTCGGTGAGGTCTTCGTTCAGCCTCAGCGCGCGGGCGATGTTGCGCGAGATACCGGCCACTTCCATCGTGTGCGTGAGCCGGGTGCGCAGATGGTCGCCGCTGCCGTTGAGGAATACCTGCGTCTTGTATTCGAGCCGACGGAAGGCGCGCGAGTGAATCACCCGGTCGCGGTCGCGCTGAAATTGCGTGCGCCACTCCGGCGGTTCCTCGCGAAATTTCCTGCCGCGCGTGGCGTCGCTGAATTGCGCGTGCGGCGCGAGAAACTGTCGTTCGCGGGCTTCGAGTTCGAGGCGGTCGGCGGGCATGACCGGCTCAGTTCTTCAACAGTTCCTGCCCCGACACGCCGCGCAGCTCGAACAGCCGCCGGATCGCATCCTCGATCAAATTGTTCGGGCACGACGCGCCAGCCGTGATGCCCACGGTGATGTCGCCGGACGGCAGCCAGTTCGCGGTCTTTTCCTCGACGTGCGTGTGCTGGTTCCAGTGCTCGATGCTCATGGCGGATTCCATCTTGGCCGCGTTCTTGATGAAGTAGGTGGGCAAAACTTTCTCGCCCATCTCCGCGAGGTGCGACGTGTTCGAGGAATTGTAGCCGCCAATGACGAGCAGCAGATTCATCGGCTCCTTCAATAGCTTCTGCAACGCATCCTGCCGGTCCTGCGTCGCGCCGCAAATCGTGTCGAAGAAACGGAAGTGCTGATCCACGTTCGCGTCGCCGAAGCGTTTCGCCATCGCCGCCTTCAAGCGACGCTGCACGTCTTCCGTCTCGCCGCGCAGCATCGTGGTCTGGTTGGCCACGCCCACGGCCTGCAAATGCTGCTCCGGATCGAAGCCGGGAGAATACGCGCCTTTGAACTTCACGAGAAACTCCTCCTTGTTCCCGCCATTCACGATGTAGTCGCAGACGTAATCCGTCTCTTCGAGGCTGAAGACCACGAGGTAGTGGCCGGTGCCGTACGATGTGGCCTGCGAGGTCGTGGCCTTCGTCTCCTCGTGCTTGGCCTTGCCGTGGATGATGCTGGTGACGGCCTCCTTCGAGTACTGCCGCACGCGCTTCCACACGCTCATCACGTCGCCGCAGGTGGTGTCCACGAGCGTGCAGCCTTTTTCCTCGAGCTTGCGCCGCGTCGTGACCTCGGTGCCGAAGGCGGGGATGATGACCACGTCATCGTTTTGCAACTGCGCGATCTCGGCGTCCGTCGGCTTGTTGGAAATGGTCTTGATGCCGAGGTTGCGGATCTGGTCATTGACCTCGGGGTTGTGAATGATCTCGCCGAGCAAATAAATCGGCTTCTCCGGCGGGAACGACTTGCGCGCCGCATACGCCAGATCAATCGCGCGCTCGACGCCGTAGCAAAAGCCAAATTCCTTCGCGAGCTTCACGGTCAGCCCCTGCGCAGAAATGACGTTGCCGTTCGCGCGGATGCGTTCCACCACCTCGCTGCGGTAATGCGAGATGACCTGGGCCTGCACCGCCTCCATGATTTCGGGGCGGCGGAGATTGATTTTTTTTGGCGCTGTGGGCGCTGGCGCTGACATAGGTGGAAAATTTATCAGTCGCACTCCCGCCGTCTAGCTTGCATTTCCCGCGTCTTGATCTGGGAGCACCCTCATTCGTGCGAAGTGCAAAGCAATCTGCTCCAAGCGGGCGTTTTGCAAACGCCGCCTTTCCGTGCTTGGCGACAGCACGGCTAAATCACCAGCAATCCCCGGCGTTTGGCGCCACCACACCGCTGGCACCCGGCGAGCTAATGGATTCGCGTCCGCAACGAAAACAACGAACCAACGAACATTATGAAAAAGACATTTAGCCATCTGTATCTCGCGCTCTGCCTCGCCCTGCCGGTCGGAACCGCGCTGGTCCTGATGGGCTGCACCGGCACGCGCTACGAGCGCAGCACGGGCGAATACATTGACGACAAGGCGCTCAACTCCCGCGTGAAGTCCGCGCTGTCCGAGAATCCCGAATACAAATTCGGCGATGTGAACGTGACGAGCTTCAAAGGCACGGTGCAACTCAGCGGCTTCGTGAACTCCACCGACCAGAAGAAGATGGCGGGCGCCATTGCGGAGAAAGTCAAAAACGTGAAGAGCGTTGAGAACAATATCACCGTGAAGGAAAAGATCAACTGACGCCAAGGAGGCGGAAGGAGAAAAGGGAGGCGGCGGTCGTGAGACCGCCGCTGTTTTATTTTGGTGGAGCGCGGGTTTTTAACCCGCAGCAACGTGAGAGGGGAGAACGGTGCCAGCAATCTCTTGCGCCCTTGTCTGGAGCACGTTGCTGCGGGT
>JANOAY010000202.1:0-1828 GCA_031411375.1 Pedosphaera sp.
CCACCGCGAATTCCGATTCGACCCAACCGCAACCAGTGTCTCGACACCGCTCGCCGAGGTCTTGGAAAAACGGCGCGGCGTCTGCCAGGACTTCGCGCATCTCGGTATCGCGTGCCTGCGCTCGATTGGCCTGCCCGCGCGCTACGTGAGCGGCTATCTGCGCACGCACGCCGCGCCCGGCAAGGAACGGCTGGTGGGCGCGGACGCATCGCACGCGTGGTTCGCGCTCTTCAATCCCGACGCCGGCTGGGTGGATTTTGATCCCACGAACAATGTCAGCCCCACCGAGGAACACATCACGGTGGCCTGTGGCCGTGACTTCGGTGATGTAAGTCCGCTCAGCGGAATTCTCACCGGCGGTGGCGCGCATCAGGTGAAAGTGTCGGTGGATGTCGCGCCGGTGCTGGAATCTTGAACTTCTTCTAGCTCCCGGAACGGCTTTCCATTTGAGTCTCGCGATGCGTTGGGACATCCAGCACAAAACTCGTTACGACTATGCCGCGCCAGTGCGCGACAGTTTTAACGAATTGCGCCTGCAACCGCTCTCCAACGCGCAGCAGACCGTCGAGTCCTTCGACCTGAAGGTTTCCCCCGCCGCGAAGCTGCGGAACTACCACGACTTTTACTCGAACGTCATTCATCACTTCGACATCACGGAGCCGCACTCGACGCTGGAGATTGAAAGCAAGCTGGTGGTCGAGACCCACGCGGAGCACCGCCTCTCACCGGAGGCCCGGCCCGTGTCCATGTCGCGCGTGAAGGAAGCTCTGCGCGGCGAACGTGCCTACGATTTCATCTTGGCCAGCCGTTACGTGGACCTGACTCCGGAGACGTGGCGGCTGGCCATCGATGCGTCGCAAAACGAGGACGACCTCTGGCAGGTCGCGTTGAAGCTGATGCGCTTTGTCCACGGTCATCTCGCGTACGAGAGCCAGTCCACGCACGTCCACACGCACATGCGCGACGTACTCACGGACCGGCGCGGTGTGTGCCAGGACTTCGCGCACGTTTTGCTCGGCCTGTGCCGTACGTTGAAAATTCCCGCGCTCTACGTCAGCGGCTATCTCGCCACCGAGGAGGCGAGCGCCACGCACGCGTGGACGGAAGTTTATATTCCCGGCGTCGGCTGGCAGGGACTCGACCCCACGCACAATCGTCAGCCCGATGAAACCTACGTGAAGATCGGCGTGGGCCGCGATTACGCGGACGTGCCGCCGGTGAGCGGAACATACAAGGGCACCACCGAGCGCAAGATGACGGTGGAAGTGAAGATCACGCGCGGTGGTTGAAGGCGGGGACGGGTACAATTTGGCCGTCCACCAACACGAGACAGGAATGTCTCGTAACCTGCCGGCTGGAAAGCCGGCGCTACGTAACGCCGACTTTCCAGTCGGCAGGTTGAGACACATTCCTGTGTCGTCGTCCAAGATTGCGCCGCGCCGGGAAAAATGTTTGTCAGCCCTCCGCCTTGCCCTAACGTCCCAGCCGTTTCGCGAGCGATGAAAAACGTGCTGCGTGTCCTGATCGTCGAGGACTCCGAGTTCGACGCCCAGATCATTTCGAGCCACGTCCGCAAGGGCGGCTACGAGGTCGTGTCCGAGCGCGTGGAAACCGGCGACGGCATGAACCGCGCCCTCCGCGAGAAATCCTGGGACGTCATTCTCTCCGACTACAACCTCCCGCACTTCAGCGCGCCCGAGGCGCTGACGATTCTCCAGTCCAGCCAGCTCGACGTGCCGTTCATCATCATCTCCGGCGGCATCGGCGAGGCCACCGCAGTAGCCGCGATGAAGGCCGGCGCGCATGACTACTTGATGAAGGGCAACCT
>JANOAY010000203.1:0-7523 GCA_031411375.1 Pedosphaera sp.
GACAGTCGCTCTTCATCCGCGCCCAGGACACGACATGAGCCGCCGCACGATGGAATCCTGGATGCAACGCGAATTCGCGCTCGACGGCGTGCTCGCGACAGGCGGCGGTGCGGATTTGTCCTCCGGCTTTTCCGCGCTGGCCAGCGGCGAACTGGTGCTCGCCGGCGACGATGAAGTCTGGCGCACCATCGCCGCGACCATGCAGGGCTTGGGCAAGAGCGGGGCCGTCATCGAAGAACTCTTGTGGGGCTTCGAGCAGGCCATTCTCTGCACCGTGCTGCGGGCGGACGGCGCGTGGCTCGGCGTCTTCAGCACGCCGAAGCTGAGCGATGATTCCGCAGTGGCGCTGCGCGCGAAACTGGATGCGTTCAAGGAGCAGGCCTTTTAGCCTGCCTCAAACGACCATCACGCTGTTCTCCAACACCCCGATTCCTGAAATCTCAATCCGCACCACGTCGCCCGCGTTGAGCGTGAAGTCATCGCCCGGCACCACGCCCGTGCCGGTCAGCAGCACCGCGCCGTGTGGAAAGGTCTGCGAGCGGAAGAGGTATTCCGCCATCTCAGCAAAGGTGCGTTTGATCTGCGACACTGAAGTCTGGCCGGAGAACACCGCTGTGCCGCCGCGCGAAATTTGCACGGCGATGGTCCAACCGCGCGCCGCTTCCTCGCTCGCACCGACCACGATGCACGGCCCCACCGCACACGCGCGGTCGTAAATTTTCGCCTGCGGCAGATAGAGCAGGTTCTCGCCCTCGATGTCGCGCGAGCTCATGTCATTGCCCACGGTGTAGCCGACGACATGGCCGCGCGAATTCAGCACCAGCGCCAGTTCCGGCTCCGGCACGTTCCACGTCGCGTCGCTGCGGATGCCCACCGCGTCGCCCGTGCCCACGACTTTCTCCGGCATGGATTTGAAGAACAGCTCCGGGCGCGGCGCGTCATAAACCTTGTCGTAAGCCGTGGCGCTGAAATCCGATTCCTCCATGCGCGCCTTCTTGCTGCGCAGATACGTGACGCCCACCGCCCACACTTCCTGTCGCTCGACCGGCGGCAGCAACCGCACCTCGCTCGGCGAAACTTCCGGCAGCTTCTGCGCCGCGAGCGAGCGCAAGTGCGCCACGAGATCTTCGCGTTCCAGCAACGGCGTGAGTTGCGTCACGCCGGCAGCCGTGAGGTCGCTGATCATCCCGTCATCGGCCAGCAGTCCAATGTGGATTTGGTTTTGGTTCAGGAAGCGACAGAGTTTCATGGGTGGAGGAGGGGCGAAAGCGGACGTGAAGATGACCACAACTCAACGCGCCGCGCCCAGTTCACGCTCCAGGATGGCCTCGAAGACCTGCCGCCAGCGTTCCTTTTGGCGCGCGCCGGATTGATCGGGTTCGAGGCGCTGCTCCAGACCCAGGCCCGAGGCCGGCCCTTGCCGGCGCAGGAGGCGCCCGCCCGCGGCGAGCTTGAGCAGGAGCGGTTTGATGCTGCGTTTCATGGGACGAGCCTAGTTTCCGAAAGCCAAGTCCGCCAGCATTTGATTGAGCCGGGCGCATGACCTCACGCGGGGTTTCTGACGCCGCCGGTGAGGATGGATTCGCCAGCCGCCTGGCCGGCGCTCCCAGGTGCCGCCCAAGGCATCGCTTGCCAAATGTTTTCGCGGAATGCACTTTTGGCCCCGCATGAAGTCCAAAATTGCCATCGTCATTTTGGTTTTGATCTGTCTCGGTCTCGGCGTCGCGCTCGTGACCGAGCAGCGCAAACACGCCCAGGAGAAGAAGGAACTGGACGACCGCATCGCCTTGCAGGGCCAGAATCTCGACACCACCAGCAAGAAGCTCGAGGAGCAGACGCAGGTCAACACGTCGCTGGAGAAAGACCTGACCACGCGCTCGAACGAACTCGCCGTGCTCTCGAACAACCTCGGGAAAGTCATCACCGACCTGGAAAAATCCGACGCCGTCGCCAAGGCCACCGCCGAGCAGCTTCGCACCGCGCAGGCCGAACTGGTGAAGAAGGATCAGAAGATCACCGAACTCGACGCGGAAATTTTGCAGCGCGGCAAGCAGATGGATCTGCTCACGAATTCCATCGGCGACTTGGAGAAGCTCATCGCGGCCACGGAGAAGAAGCTCGCGACCTCGCAGGGTGAGAAGGAATTTCTGGCCAAGGAACTCACCCGGCTGCGGGCGGAGAAGGCGGAACTGGAACGCCAGTTCAACGACCTCTCGATCCTCCGCACGCAGATCAGCAAAATTAAAGAGGAGCTGGCCATCTCGCGCCGCTTGGAATTCATCCGCCTGAACCTCTTCGGCGGCAGCGCCAAGGGTGGCGCGAGCGGATTGATGACACAGCCGGCCAAGCCCCTGACCGGCGCCACCAACTTCGACCTCAACGTCGAGCTGCGCCAGAACGCGGCCCCGAAAGTCCTCGGCACGACCAACGCCGCGCCGGCCCCGGCCACGCCGAAATGACCCGCCCCGATCTGCTCGTGGATTCGCATGGGCGCGTCATGCGCGACCTGCGGGTGAGCGTGACGGACCGTTGCAACTTTCGCTGCCTGTACTGCCTGCCCGAGACGGAGGCGGCGGAAAATTTCTACCGGAACCGCTGGGCCACGGTCGTGAACCCCGCGCCCATCACGCGCCAGTGGCAGCCCAAGCAGAACATCCTGAGCTTCGAGGAAATGGAACGGCTGGTGCGGATTGCCGTCGGGCTGGGCATTCAGAAAATCCGGCTGACCGGTGGCGAGCCATTGCTACGGAGCGATCTGGAGCAACTGGTGGAACGGCTGGCGCGCTTGGACGGCATCGTGGATCTGGCGATGACGACGAACGGGTTTCTGTTTCAGAAGAAGGCGCGGGCGTTGCGCGACGCCGGCTTGCAGCGCGTGAGTTTCAGTTGCGACTCGCTGGACGCGGAGAATTTCAAACGCATCACGGGTCGCGACGGTTTGGAAGAACTGCTCGCGAGCGTGCGACTGGCGCGCGAGCTCGGCTTCGCGCCGGTGAAGGTGAACGCGGTGATCATTCGCGGCATCAACGATCACGAGATCGAGGCGCTGGCGGAATACGCGGTGCGGGAAGGGCTGGTGCTGCGCTTCATCGAGTTCATGCCGCTCGACTCAGGCCGCGCGTGGCAGCGCGACATGGTGCTGCCGGGCCGGGAAATTTTGCAGCGGCTGCAAGCGAAGTTTGCGTTGCGGCCGGTGGTTTCGGAGAACAAATCCGAGACGGCGAAACGCTGGCGCGTGGACGGAAGTGCGGCGGAGATCGGCATCATTGCGCCGGTGAGCGAGCCGTTCTGCGGCCACTGCAACCGCATCCGCCTGACGGCGGACGGCAAGCTGCGGACGTGTTTGTTCAGCGTGACGGAGCATGACTTCCGCGCGCGAGTGCGCGGCGAGGCGAGCGACGAGGAGTTGCGCGATTACTATCGCGAAGTGGTGGGGCAGAAGGAGGCGCGGCATCACATTGGCGAGCCGGATTTCAAATTCGCCAGCCGGAGCATGAGTTGCATTGGAGGATGAGCGACCGCTTGACCGCGCAGTCCGACAGATTTTAAGAAAAACTTATGCCGACATACGAATACGCCTGCCAGAAGTGCGGGCAGCAGTTTGAGTTCTTCCAGTCCATGAAGGATCAGCCGCTGACTTCCTGCCCCAAGGAAAAATGTGAGCAGAAGCGCTGGGGCAAGGGCCGCGTGAAGAAACTCATGAGTTCGGGCGCGGGCCTGCTCTTCAAAGGCAGCGGCTTCTACATCACCGACTACCGCAGCGAGAACTACAAGGCGTCGGCGAAGAAAGAATCTTCAGCGGGTGAATCCAAGGGTTCTTCGAGTGAGAGCAAAGCCACGCCGGCCAAGACAGAATCGAAACCCGCTGCGAGCGGGAAGAAGGAGAAGTAGTCCGCACGGTGGAACTGGTCGCACTGCGGCCCGTCGGAATCTCCATCGCACGCTCTAAGTCGCACGCCTCGCGGGCGCCCGCTCTGCGCGAGCTGGTTTTTTTTGCAGCGCGACAAACCTCACCTCAAGAGTCTCAGAGCGCCTTCGGCGGAATCGGCATCACGTCCGTGATGATGCGCGCGCCGCGTTTGTAGGTGAGATAGGAATACGTCCACTGCCACAGCACCGCCATCTTGTTGCGGAAGCCGACGAGAAAAACGAGATGCACGAACAGCCACGCCAGCCACGCCATAAAGCCGGTGAACTGAAACGGCCCCGCCTGCGCCACCGCCGCCGAACGCCCGATAGTCGCCATCGTGCCCTTGTCGAAATACGTGAACGCCGGACGCGACGCGATACCGGGCGAGGTGAGTTCGTCCTCGATGATTTGCGCGGCGTGCTTCGCCATCTGCATCGCGGCGGGGGAAACGCCGGGCACGGGCTGGCCGTTTTTTTGGAGCAGCGAAACCATGTCGCCGAGCGCGAAGACTTCGGGGTGGCCCGGCACGCTGCAATCGGGACTCACCTTTACGCGGCCTGCGCGGTCGAGTTCCACGCCGAGTTTTTTGGTGAGCGGCGATGCGGCCACGCCAGCGGCCCAGAGGACATTGGCCGCGCGAATGGTTTCGCCGGTGTTCAGTTCCACGCCTGCCGCCGTGATGTTCGCGACCTTGGTGTTCGCGCGAATCTGCACGCCCAGTTTCTCCAATTGCTCGGTGGCGGAAACTTGCAGCTCATCGGCCATGTTCGAGAGCACGCGCGGCGACGCCTCGATCAAAATGACGTGCGCCAGCGCGGGATCAATGTGGCGGAAGTCCTTGCGCAACACCTGGCGCGAAAGCTCCGCAAAAGCTCCGGCGAGTTCCACGCCCGTCGGCCCGCCGCCCACGACGACGAGGGTCATCAGGCGCGCGCGCTCGGCGGCGTCGCTCTCGTTCTCCGCGCGCTCGAAGGCGAGCAGCACTTGGCGGCGGATGCGGATGGCGTCCTCCAAAGATTTGAGTCCGGGTGCAAACTCCGCCCACTCAGGATGGCCGAAGTAGCTGGTGGTTCCGCCGACGGCGAGCACGAGGTAATCATATTTCAACACGCGCTCGCGCAGCGTGACTTCCTTCGTCGTGAGATTCAGGTCGCGCACTTCATCCATCAGCACGGTGATGTCTTCGCGCTCCGAGAGGATGGAGCGAATCGGCTGCGCGATTTCCGGCGCGGAGAGTCCCGCCGTCGCGACTTGGTAAAGCAACGGTTGGAAGAGGTGGTGGTTGTGCTTGTCCACGATGGTGATGCGCGCATTCGGATGATGAAACTGCTGGCAGAAGGTCAGCCCGCCGAATCCGCCGCCGATGACCACCACGTGAACTGTGTTGTCCATGCGGCGAAGTCTTGTGGTGGGCGGCGGAAAAGTAAATGCGGGTGGTGCGGTGGTGACTAGCTTGGGAACGCGAGACTCGAAAGTCTCGCCACCTGCCGGCTGGAAAGCCGGCGTTACGTAGCGCCGACATTCCTGTCGGCAGGTTCAGACACATTCCTGTGTCGTGGCCACAGCGACCCGACGGTGATCGGCGGAAGAAGAACCACCAGCCGGGACGGCCAGTGGACGAGTGGCAGCCGGGACGGCTGCCCCACTACCGCTTCACGCGCCACTGTTCGTCGAAGAAATCAGCAAGCGTGACGGTGTTTCCAGCCATCTCGAACACGGCGTAGTCTGGCAGCTTTGGCGTCTGCTGCGCGTTGCTGCCGGAACCGGCGGCGGCGAAGGTGAAGCCGCTGTTCACCACCACGTAGCGGTTCGGGTTCAACGGATTCGGGAAGATGAACACCGGCGCGTGCGTGGCGGCAGGGAAAGTTTTGCCGCCGACTTTCACGGACTGAGCATTCCATTGCACCGGCAGCTTGTCCGCCATTCGCGCGAGCAGCTTGTTGCTCTGAGGATCGCCGAACAAAACCAGGTTGTGCGCCGCAATGTCGTCGTCGGTCACTTGCGAATCATCCTTCACCCGCGTGTCGCCGCGCAACTGCGCGCGCCAGTCGTTCGTGGCCTTGGCGAGTTGCGAAGAAGTCCATGCCTCGACCGCCTCGCTTCGCGCCTGACCGGTCGGACGGATAACGAGGAAGCTGTCCGTGAAGGCGTCATCAATCGGGCCTTGGAGGCCGGACTTTTTGTGCAACAGCGCGGACTTCGCGCCACTCCAAGCGCCGTTCGTTCCGAGACGGTACGAGCTGAAAGCCCCGGACGGATTGGCAAAACCTATTCTTGGCGTTGAAGAAGGTCGGCCATCGATCCAAACGCCGGCCTTGGACCAACTGGGCGAATCCTTGATGCCGTGCAGCGTGAAAGCCGAGACGTTCTTCGTCCAGATTTCCAGGCGTCCATCGGGCGCATTCGTCCAGGTGACGTCGGCACGCTCCCAATGTTGGATCAGTTCATCCACCCGCAGATGTTTGGATTGATTGTAACGGAGCGTGCGCGTGGTGAACCGCGCTTCTTTGGGAAAGGATGAAGTTCCTGCCTCGACCGCCGCATCCACGAACGCATTCACTTCGCGTTTCGCCTCCGGCGTGTACTTGTGGCCCACGTTCGTACCCCAGACACGCGGGAGTTTTAGACCTTCGGCACGCATCGCGCGTTCCATCACGTCGCCGCTCTGGCGCTGTGGGTCGTCGAGACCCGCGTAGGAAATGACGGGGACATCCGCGAAATTCGCCGCGTAATCCGTGGCGTCGTAGAGCTGCCAGAGTTTTTGTTCCCACGCGGGAAATTTCGCGCGGTTCGTGCCGAGCTTCTGATACTCCGCCGTCTCCGCGAAGCCCGCGCCCGGCGCGGCCACGGCCCACACGCCGGGATGATGCGCGCCCAGATGCCACGCGCCCGCGCCGCCCATCGAGAAGCCGCGCAGCGCGAGCCGACGGTCATCAATGCGATACGATTTCTTCACCTGCTCCAGCGCCTCGAACACATCCGTCTCGCCGGCGAACTTGAAGGCGTTGCAGTAGCGGCCATAGGGATGCAGGACGAAGGTGTCGGCGGGCGTGAACTCGCCGTATGACTTCATGCGGTCAGAGATGAATTTCAGTTCGGTCAATCTGTCGTCGCGCCCGTGCAGCCACACGTCGAGGCGGCGCGCAGTTTTCTGATCGCTGGCGAAAGTCGCGGGGACGATGAGTCCGAAGGGCTGCACCGAGCCGTCAATTTTGGAAACATAGCCGCGCACCACGAGGCCGGTGGCGGTGAGCCACGCGGGCTTTCCTTCGCGCAACTGCTTCGCGCGCTCCAGCCCGGTCTTGAGCAGCGTGCGCGCGAGGCCGACTTCGTTGCTGCGATAGAACTCGTCATAGCGCAGTGCCCAGTCCACGGCTTTGTGAAAAATTTCCACGTCCGGCAGCAGCTCGCGGTGCGGCAAAGCGCGCAACGACGCGATCTCTTTCGCCAGCGTGTCCGCGCCCGCGCGCAACGTGGCGCGATCCTTTTCGGCGATGGCGAGTCCGGGCGGCGGCACGCGCGCGGGCTTGGGTTGCGCGGCGTGGACAGTGAAAGTCAAAGCCAACGCGCTGATAAAAAGCGGCACCCATCGGAGCAGCGGACAGCCTTGTCC
>JANOAY010000204.1:0-3483 GCA_031411375.1 Pedosphaera sp.
GGAGAACTGGTCGGAGAACATCGCCACCGCGACGCGCAATGCGCGCCTGAGCGGCGGCATCATCGCCGCCATCAGCCTGCTGGTCGGCGGCGTCGGCATCATGAACATCATGCTGGCCAGCATTACCGAGCGCGTTCGAGAGATTGGTGTGCGCAAGGCCATTGGCGCGACGTTCATTGATATCTTTGTCCAGATCCTCGTCGAGAGCGTGGTCATCGCCATCATCGGTGGCGTGGCGGGGCTGCTCGCCTCACAGGGATTGGTGAAGCTCTTGACTCTGGTCTCGCCCGCCGACTACACGCCGGTCATCACGGTGGAGGCCATGCTGTTGGCCTTCAGCTTCAGCGTCGTCGTTGGTGTGCTTGCCGGCATCTTCCCCGGACTCAAGGCCGCCCGACTGCACCCGATTCAGGCGCTGCGGTATGAGTGATCGGACACGAATTGAATGAACCTTGGTGAACAGGAAGTTCTGCAGTGTCTCATGAAATGGCGCACGCGCGTCTCGGCGGCGGCGTGGGTTGTGGTGCGGGATGCCCACGCGGCGGAGGATATTTTTCAGAACGTCGCGCTCAAGGCGATGACGCGGGAGGTGAGCTTCGAGAATGAGGCCGCGCTGATGTCGTGGGCATTCATCACGGCGCGGCGCGAGGGCATCGACTGGCTGCGGCGGCACCAGCGCGAGACGTTGTGCCTCGATGCGGAGATTCTGGAACTGTTGGAACACGAGTGGCAGTCCGAGACGGCGCATCCCGCCGGTGCGAAGGTCGAGGCGTTGCAGGATTGTCTGGCCGTCGCGCCCGAGTCCGCGCGGCGTCTGCTCAAGCTGTGCTACTTCGACGGTTATAGTTGCGAGGAGGTGGCGGAGCAGATGGGGATCGGGCTGAACGCGATTTACAAGCGCGTCTCCCGCCTGCACGAAAGTTTGAAGGACTGCATCGAGGGCAAGCTCAGTAACGCCGCGGGCCACGGAGGACAAGTTCCATGAACCCGAACGATTCCCAGCACGAACTTCTGTTGCGCTACCTCGATGGTCGCGTAACGCCGGAGGAACGGCTGCGCGTAGTCGAGTTGTTGCGCGTTGATGGTGGGGCGCGCGAGTTTCTGCGGACGGTGTCCGAGCATGCGGTGATGCTCGCGGACTTGGAGCGCATCGCGGCGGGTCGCGAGGAGGCGCTTCATCCGCGTCAGGCTGTGGCGGAACAAGGACGCAAGATTGTGGCGGTCAATTTTCGCGCATGGCCATGGCGTGTCGCTGCTGCTGCGGCTGTCGTGGTTCTGGCCGCGCTGGCCTTTCAGTTTCGCCCGAACGCCCGGCCGGGAATGGTCCGCGTGACCAAGGTGACTGGCTCCAGCCAATACTTTGGTTCCAAAGGCAAAATCCAAAACGCGCTGACGGCGGGAACGTCCCTGGGTGCCGGGGACACGCTGGAGACACGCTCATGCGATGCGTGGATTGAGTTGAAGCTGCGCGATGGCTCCACGCTCACCATCGCCGGGAATGCGACCCTGCGTCTTCTCGACGGAGAGGCGGGAGGAAGGCGGTTTGAATTGTCGCAAGGAAGTCTCTGGGCCAACCCGGCCGCAGGCGCGACCGGAGAACCTCTGTTGATCCAAACACCCACGATGACGGTGGAAGTGCGGGGAGCACAGTTCAACATCCAGACATCATCGACGAAGTCCATCGTGCGGGTTAACGAAGGCTCTGCGCGGGTCAGAAAGAATCTGGATGGCAGTGTCATCGCGGTAGCGAAGGGGCAGCAGGTGGCCACCGTGCTGGGCCGGAAAGAACCGCTCGCCGTGACGGCCCAGCCCGCGCCGATTAATTACTGGGCCTGCGATCTGTGGCAGGTGCCGGAAGTCATTCTCGGCCGCTGGCTCCCGCCCACGGAACAACAGCGCGCGCGTCTGGGAGCCGAGCCGTTGCTCTGGCCGATCTCGGAACACGATTCGCTGATGCTCTACGCGGCGGCCCTCGCGGCCTGGAAATCCAGCGAGCAACCCGTCGTGCTGCATTCCGACTCGAAGCTCCGTTTCCGCGGACGCACGGAGCGGGCGCAAACCGTCCGCTTCGGATTCAGCGCCCAGAAGATCCGCGGCGTGTTCGCCGGGAAATTTGAAATGGATGTCCCGCCTGCCGCGCTCGGTCCGGCGGGCGAAACGTGGGAAGTGGAACTGCCGTTGGCGGACTTTCGCCCGTTGCATCCGCATCTGGCCGCTTCACCGGAAGGATTAGAACTGACCGACGTGTATGCGCTGACGATCAACGACGACGCTGGCCTGGAGATCAATCATATCGAGTTGGTGCCGGAGAGATGAACCAGTGAGACTCAAATCATTTGGCTTCGGAGAGAACCTTCTTCGTTTGGTGGCTCGGCTGCAGAATCGTGACAACTCGTTAGTTCTGGTGTTCACTCGACCAAATGAAAACTTCGAGCTTTGACCTGGCCTCGCGATGAAACTCATCACCGCTGCACTCGTCCTCGTCACGATGACAGCCCTGGGCGCTGCGCCGCAAGATACGCTGCCGCCGTATCGCCGGATGGACTATGGGCCGGCGCTGTTTTGGAGCTATCAAGTCGCGCCCGGCAACATCGCGCAGAAGGGGACTGCGATCCGTCTCGATGACGGGCCGGGCGGCGTGAGCAAGGGGCGCGCGTGGATGGTGTATGACCACGACACGATGCGCGTGGCGGCGGCGATCACGGGCGGGTTTGTGGATTGGAAGGGCATTGCTTTCGATGGCAGTCACGGCACGCACACCGGTCTGAGCGGCGAGCGCCATTTTGTGAATCCTGTCGGGCCGGGCTGGGCGTCGCCGGAGGGCAAGTGGGACGATGCGCGGGTGGTGGGCAAGGATCAGAAGCACTACGGCCCGCTGCCGCGCGCGTGGGCGCACTACGAGGGAATGTATCTGCACGGCGGCAAAGTCGTGATCGCCGCGAGCGTCGGCGGGACGCGTGTGCTGGAGTCGCCGGGGTGGATTGAGCGCGGCTCCAACGCGGTTTTCACGCGCACGCTGAATGTTGGAGTGGCGAAGAAGCCATTGCTGCTGCGCGTCGCACCGGACTCGGTGTTCGTCGCGATCTTCGGCGCTGGCTCAGTGCGCAAGGAAGGCGGCTTCTGGATTGCGGAACTTCTCGGCGGAGCGAAGACGCGGCTGTTCATCTCGCGCAAGGACGAAGGTTCGCTCGCCGCGCTGGCGAAAACTTCCACCGCATCTCTCGACTTGGAACCGCTCACCCACGGCGGGCCGGCGCGCTGGTCGCAGGAAGTCACCACCACTTCAACTCCCGGTCAGCCCGACGGCGCGTTCATCGCCGACACGTTCACGCTGCCCACGGAGAATCCCTGGCAGAGCTGGATGCGTCCCGGCGGCTTTGATTTCACGCCGGACGGCAAGGCCGCAATCGTGGCCACCTGGAACGGCGATGTGTGGCGTGTCGATGGCGTCATGGCCGCCGCACCCGCTCCGCTGCGCTGGCG
>JANOAY010000205.1:0-2698 GCA_031411375.1 Pedosphaera sp.
CGTGCGAGGTCATTGGATCACCACCACCGCCGAGTTCCTTGTCATCGCGCAGACGGATGTTCTGCGGCAGGTCGCGCACGCTGATCGAGTCGCCGCGCGCGAGCACCACCGCATGCTCGATGGCCGTCCGCAACTCGCGCACATTGCCCGGCCACGAATAATCCACCAGCGTCTGCATGCCTCGTGCGAGATAGCGTTCACGTTCTTCCCGTTCTCCGTCGCGAACTCCTTGATGAAGGCCGTGACCAGCAGCGGCAAATCGTTCTTCCGCTCGCGCAACGGCGGCAGATGAATCTCCACCACGCTCAGCCGGAAGAACAAATCTTCGCGAAACTTCCCCTCCTTCACCAGCGCGCCCAGATTCTTGTTTGTCGCCGTGAGGACGCGGACATCGGCAGTCAGAGTCTTGTTCGAGCCGACGCGTTCAAAAGTTCTTTCACCTAAAATCCGCAGCAGCTTCACCTGCGTGGCCGGATCGATCTCGCCAATCTCGTCAAGAAACAACGTCCCGCCCTGCGCCTGCTCGAAACGCCCCACGCGCCGCTCGTGTGCGCCGGTGAACGCCCCGCGCTCGTGCCCGAACAGCTCGCTCTCCAGCAGCGTCGGCGACAGCGCCGCGCAATGCACCGTGACCAGCGGCCCCTTCGCGCGCGGGCTCAGCTGGTGAATGGCCTTCGCGATCAGCTCCTTGCCCGTCCCGCTCTCGCCCGTGATCAAAACTGTCGTGCGCGCGGGTGCCACGGCGCGCACCAGTTCAAAAACTTCGTCCATCGCCGGCGCGCTGCCGATGATGTTCTCGATGCCGAACTTCTTCTCGACCTGCGCGCGGAGGGTGACGTTTTCGTTTTCGAGTTTCTGCTGCTTCGCCGCACGGGCGATGCGCATTTCCAGTTCGTCAATCTGCAACCGGCCCTTCGCGATATAATCATCCGCGCCGTTCTTCATCGCCTCGACCGCGAGTTCCTCCGAGCCGTAGGCCGTCATCAGGATGCACACGGGCGGACGCGGCAGGGCCTTGGCGCGCTTGATGAGATTCATCCCGTCCTCGTTCGGCAGGCGGAAGTCCGTGAGCATCACGTCGAACTGTTCCGACTCCAGAAGCTGCAACGCGCCCGCCGCGTCCTCCGCCGCGAAGATGTCGAAACGATCCTCCAGCGCCGCGCGCAAGCCGTCGCGCGACGTCTTCTCATCTTCCACAATCAGCAGGGACGGTTTCATGCCGCTTTTCAAAAAAGCAAAGTCCGCAGTCCAAAGTCCAAAGTCGAGGCGGAAGAAAACAGGCCGGCCCGAAACCGCAAACCAGAAAGCATTTCATCCAAGCGGATGATTGAGTCCTGGAACCACGCCGCGTTAGGCTGAATTTTATGAGCCAACCGCCCTGCCCGATGTGCGAGACGACCGATGTGCTGGAGCATTCCGCGAAGTGGGAATGCGTCACCTGCGGTCACGAGTGGGAACGCGCCGCCGCAGCGGAAGCCGCCGCCGGCCCGCGCGTGGTCAAGGACGCCCACGGCACCGTGCTGGCCGACGGCGACTGCGTGGTACTGATCAAGGATTTGAAACTCGGCGGCACGCAGGTGCTCAAAGGCGGCTCGAAATCCAAAGCCATCCGCCTCGGCGACGGCGACCATGAAATCTCCTGCAAGGTGGACGGCATCGCCGTGGGCCTGAAGGCGTGCTTCGTGAAGAAGGCTTAGTTCAACTCTTCGGCGGCCATTCCACGCCGGCGAGTTCCTTGGGTAATTGCGTTGGGTCCGTCGGATAGATCAGCTTGAGATCCACGCCCGTGGACTTCGAGCCTTGCAGAAATTCCAATTCCTCCGGCGCTCCCACGATCAGCCAGAGCACTTCAGCATCCGTGTCGTTGAACACCTGGCGCAACTGGTCCGGGCCGACCAGCACGCCGCCGTAGCGCGGCACGGTCAACGTCTCGTCGCCCACGCGCATCCGCCCCGTGCCTTCGAGCACGAAATAAAATTCCTCCTGCCGGAGGTGCTTGTGCAAGGTGTTCGCGCTCTTTGGCGGCATCCTCCACAGCCGCGCGCTGAGATTCTCGCTCCCCGTGCGTTCCAGAAAATCCGCGTTCGGGATGCGCATCAGGTTGGAGAGCCGCCAAGAGAGATCCTCCGGCTTGATGAGAAAGTAGCCGCCTACAGCTTTCATGCTTTCGCGTAAACCTCCGCGCCCTTTTCCACAAACTCCTTCGACTTCTCTTCCATGCCCTTCTTCAACGCCTCTTCCTCGGCGATGCCTTGTTCGGCGGCGTATTTGCGGACGTCTTCGGTGATCTTCATCGAGCAGAAGTGCGGGCCGCACATGGAGCAGAAGTGTGCGGTCTTGGCGCCTTCCTGCGGGAGCGTTTCGTCGTGGAACTCGCGCGCGGTGACGGGGTCGAGGCTGAGGTTGAATTGATCTTCCCAGCGGAATTCAAAGCGCGCCTTGCTCAACGCGTTGTCGCGGTATTGCGCGCCGGGATGGCCCTTCGCGAGGTCGGCGGCGTGCGCGGCGATCTTGTAGGTGATGACGCCGTCTTTCACGTCCTTCTTGTTCGGCAGGCCGAGGTGTTCCTTGGGCGTGACGTAGCAAAGCATCGCGCAACCATACCAGCCGATCAGCGCCGCGCCGATGCCGCTGGTGATGTGGTCGTAGCCGGGCGCGATGTCCGTGGTGAGCGGTCCGAGCGTGTAGAACGGCGCTT
>JANOAY010000206.1:0-2843 GCA_031411375.1 Pedosphaera sp.
GGCGGGCAGATGGAATTTGAACTGACGCTGCAAGGCCCGGAGTGGCGCGACGCGCTGATGAAAGCCAGCGTGCCGAATCCCCGCCCCACGCAAGTCACCGCCCCGCTCACCATCCAGGTCGGCACCGCCTCGCACACCGGCACGGTGACGGTGCCGTGCGCGTTCGAGTGAATGGGCGCGGGTTTTCCAACCCGCAGCAACATTCGCAAACCAAGGGCGCAAGCACTGGCGAACACCTTCCTCCATCGCACATCGCTGCGGGTTGAAAACCCGCGCGCCCTCCGCCCGCCATCTTGACAGCCCGCCGCACCGTGCCAGTGTTTCCACGTTTGCAGCCTAAATCCGGCTTCCTTCCTGAAGCCGGATACGGGGGAACCAAATTCCTCGAAGCGATTCGAGGGTGGGGCGAACGGGATCGGGCAACCGGTTCCAAGGCCACTTTCAAGGCCAAGCCCGTCAGCTAACTCCGTCGGCAATTGGAAGGGCAATCCTCTAGGCCCCGCGTGTGCGGACGCCCACGATTTCCCCGTTTGAACCAGTGCGCGCATCCGTCTTCACGGACGCGCGCCGCAGTTGTCATTCCTATGCACGACGGAAATCGATCAGGTTGGTGGCGTTCACTCTTCATTGGCCGGGCGCGGAGTCTCTCGGACAAAACTCTCTTCCACAAAGTCTCGCTCATCGCGGTGCTCGCGTGGGTCGGCCTCGGCGCGGACGGACTGTCCTCGTCCTGTTACGGACCGGAGGAAACCTTCAAGGCGCTCGGCGCGCACGCGGCGCTGGCGCCGTTCATCGCGCTCGCGTCCATGCTCACCATTGCGATCATCTGCGCGAGCTATTCGCAAATCATCGAGCTGTTTCCCGGCGGCGGTGGCGGCTACCTCGTCGCGAGCAAACTGCTCTCGCCATCCGCCGGCGTGGTCTCGGGCTGCGCGCTGCTCGTCGATTACGTCCTCACCATTTCCATCTCCATCGCCAGCGGCATGGACGCGATCTTCTCGGTCGTGCCGCCAGAATGGCAGGCGTGGAAACTGCCCGGTGCGGCGGCGGGCATCGCGCTGCTCACGCTGCTCAATCTGCGCGGCGTGAAGGAATCGGTGCTGCTCTGGGTGCCGGTGTTTTTTGCCTTCATCGGCACGTATGGCTTCGGCATCGGCTACGCGATCATCACGCATCTCGGCGTGCTGCCGGAAGTGGTGGCGCGCACCGGCGGCGACTTGAGCGCGGCGCATTCCGAACTCGGCTGGATGGGCTTGTTCCTCCTGCTCGTGCGCGCCTACAGCATTGGCGCGGGCACGTACACCGGCATTGAAGCCGTGAGCAACGGACTGCCGATCCTGCGCGCGCCGCGCGTCGCCACCGGCAAGCGCACCATGCTCTACATGGGCGTGTCGCTCGCGCTGACCGTGGGCGGACTGCTGCTCGCCTACCTGCTCTTCCGCGTCGCGCCGCAGGAGGGCAAAACGCTCAACGCCGTGCTGTTTGAAAACATGACCGCGACGTGGCCAGCGGGACTCGCGCGCGCGTTCGTCTGGATCGCAATGCTCTCGGCAGCGGCGCTGCTGCTCATCGCGGCGCAGGCCGGCTTCCTCGACGGCCCGCGCGTGCTGGCAAACATGGCGCTCGACCGCTGGTTCCCCGCGCGCGTCGCCATGCTCAGTGATCGTTTCGTGGCGCAGAACGGCATCCTGCTCATGGGCGGCGCGGCGCTCCTCGTGCTCATGCTCACGCGCGGCTCCGTCACGCTGCTCGTGGTGCTTTACAGCATCAACGTGTTCATCACCTTCACCCTCTCGCAGCTCGGCATGGTGCGGCACTGGTGGAGCAACCGCGCGACTGCGCCGCACTGGAAAAGGAAATTCGCGGTCAACTTCATCGGCTGCGCGCTCACGACGTTCATTCTCGTCATGCTCACGGCGACAAAATTTTCCGAAGGCGGCTGGGTGACGCTGGTCGTCACGGGCGCGCTGGTCGCGGCGGCGTTTCTCACGCAGCGGCATTACCGGAACACGACGCGGGAACTCGCGCGCCTCGACGCGCTGGTGCCTGCCGTGATTGCGGACGCAGAGTTGCACGCTGAATCCACTCCGCCGCCCGCGTGCGATCCGGTGGCGCGCACCGCCGTGCTTTTCGTCAACGGTTTCAACGGCCTTGGCATCCACACCACGCTGGCGATCACGCGGATGTTTCCCGGCGTGTTCAAAAACTTTGTCTTCGTGCAGATCGGTCTGGTGGACGCGGGCAACTTCAAGGGCGCGGGCGAACTGGAAAATCTGCGCGAACACATCCGCACGGAGGCGGAGCGCTACGCCGGCTACATGCGGGCGAAAGGATTTCACTCCGAGATCATTTCCGAAGTCGGCCATGACGTGGTGGAGGCGTCCGGGGAAATCGCCGCGCGGCTGGTGGAGAAATTTCCGTCCGCCGTGTTCTTCGGCGGGCAACTCGTCTTCGCCAAGGAATCGCGGCTCACGCGGCTGCTGCACAACTTCACCGTCTTCACGCTCCAGCGGAAATTTTTCCGCCAAGGCGTGCCGTTCGTGATCGTGCCAGTGCGGGTGTGAGGTGGCAGAAGGTGGAGCGGTTCGCCGCGCGGGCCGTTCCAACAGGAAAAATCCCCCCGGTGCTTTCGCGCCGGGGGGATTCTGTTTTCAGAAACCGTCCGCGTCAGTCCACGGTGCGCAGGCGGTAGAACTGCTGCGCGTTGGTGGTGGCGGTGCTGAAGGTGATCGAGTCACCGGCCGCCTGGTTCGTCCACAGCGGAATCCACTCGGGCGCGCTGAGGTCGAGCTTGTAGTCCACCGCGTAGGTCTTGCCGGCGCGCGCGCCCCAGGTGAGTTCCA
>JANOAY010000207.1:0-2107 GCA_031411375.1 Pedosphaera sp.
GCTGGATTATCCAATCCTTTCAGGATTGAAGTTCGACTCGCCCACCAGTGCATGACCATTGAATCAATGGCTTTCAACTCCGACTCACATGCTCACTGAAAAAGAATCGCGCTCGCTCTGCGAAAAATTGCTGAAGCTGACCAAGGCCGACGACGCCAGCGTGAGCATTTCGAGCGAAGACTTTTCCCATCTGCGCTTTGCCGCGAATGCCTTCACGACCAGCGGGCGGCGCGAGAGCGTGACGGCGCGGATCACAGTCTGGATTGATGGCAAGCGCGGCGCGGCCTCCGCCACGGACATGGACGATGCGTCGTTGAAGCAGGCCGTCGAGGAAGCAGAGCGGCTCGCGCGCCTCTCGCCGGTGGACAAGGAATATCTGCCCACGCTCGGCGCGCAGAAGTATCCGCCCGTGGGCGGCTACGTGGAAGCCACGGCGAATATTTCGCTGACGGAACGCGCGCGGGCCATCGATGCCATCATTCGTGAGTGCGAGAAGGCGGGCGTGGTGGGCGCGGGGTTTCATCACGCGAATGGAACGGCGGAAGCGTTCGCGACGAAGCACGGGAACTTCAATTATTCCCGCTCCAGTCTGGTGGCGCTGTCGGTCACGGCGCGCACGCCGGATGGCGGTAGCTCGGGATATTTTCTTCGTAATCATTTCGACGTGGCGAAGCTCGACACGCTGCGCGTCGGTCGGGAGGCGATTCAGAAGGCGCTCACGTCTCGCGCGCCGCGCACCATTGATGCCGGGACGTATCCGGTGATTCTGGAACCGCAGGCCGCGAGCGACTTGATTCGCTTTGGCTTCGCCTTCGATGCACGCAGCGCGGATGAGGGGCGTAGCCCATATTCCATTCCTAGCGGCAAGACGCGGCTGGGCGAAAAGATTTTTGATGAACGCCTGAGCGTGGTGAGCGACCCGCAGCATCCCGAATTGCCGGATTCGCCCGCTGAAGGCGAAGGCATTCCGGCGGAGAGAATTTATTTCGTGCGCCAGGGCGTGCTGGAGCGACTGACTTACTCGCGCTACTGGGCGAAGGAAAAAGGCGCGCAGCCCACGCCCGGCCCGGTGAATCAAATCATCGAAGTCACCGGCCCAACTTCGAGCCTCGACGAAATGATCAAAGCGACTGAGCGCGGACTGCTCGTGAGCCGCTTCTGGTACATCCGCAGCATCAACCCGCGCACGGCGATGTTCACCGGCCTGACGCGCGATGGCGTATGGTGGATCGAGAACGGGAAGATTCAGCATCCTGTCCGCAACTTCCGTTTCAACCAGAGCGTCACGCAGCTTCTCGCGCCCGGAAACATTGACCTCATTGGCGCGCCCGAGCGCGTGAGCAGTTCCGAGTCGCAGGGCCGCGGCGCGTCCGTGGTGCCCGCGCTGAAGGTGAAGGCGTTTCACTTCTCGTCGCAGTCCGAGGCGGTGTGAGAGCGACGCGAATTTGAGGTTCGGTTTTGCCAATCCTTTGATTCACCCCCTTCAGGGTTGATGAGTCATCACGCCGCAAACCCAGCGTAGCGTCTCGGCGACGCAACGCTGGGCTGATTTATCTGAATCCTTACAGGATTAAAAATTCCGCTCGTCCACCACCCTCATTGGTTAAATGGCGGCAGCACGAACTGGTAGAAACGCATTACGAAGTTCGTCGCATCCGGGTCCACGAACTGCAACGCGCCGGACGGCGTCGCTTGGATGAGGCCGAGGTCCAGCCAGTTGGTGGAGGGCGTGGTTATGTTCGTCGCGGCGAAGACGCTATAGAGCAAGTCGGGAAGGCCCGTGCCGTTGATCTCGATCTGGCCGTTGGGAAGTTTCTTCACCGAACCGATCTGCGGCCTCTGCTGGAGACCAAGCTGCGTCAGCACCACGTCGTTGCCCGTGCCGCCTTGGTAAGTGATGCGGAAGGGCGAGCCGCTGGCGTAGAAGGTCGCGCCCTCGGACAGGCCGGAGAAGGTGCTGGTGATGGCGTCGGTGCTGTCGTTGACGAGGATTGTGTAGCGGTTGCTGACCGCGCCCGCGTTGCCAAGGACAAGTTGCAGCGGCGAATTCCCAAGGTTGACCGTGCCGGTGACGGAGAGCTGATCGTGGCCGGTGCCGGCGTTGGTG
>JANOAY010000208.1:0-12789 GCA_031411375.1 Pedosphaera sp.
GCAAGGCGGCGTCCTCCACGTAGAGCAGCGCGTTGCTCGGGCCGGCCCACGCCGAGTCATCGTAATTCACCTGCATGTAGGCGGCCTGCACGGTCTCGTTGGTGTTGATGAGCAGATACTTCCACGCGCTGGTCATGGAGATAAAAACGCTCGCGCTCACCGTGGCCGCGCTGCCGGGCGCGGTGGAGTTCGGCACATTCGCCAAGTCCGTCACACCGTTCACGACCACGGTGTAACGCCCCGCCAGCGGCGCGGCGAAGGTGAGCACCACGTCGGTCCCGTTCGTCAACACCGCGCTCGTGATGGTCGCGGACGGCCCGGTCGCATTCGTCACCGCGTAGCGCAAGATGTCCTGCGCCGTGGCGGCGGTGAGCGCCTCGGAGAAACTCAGCGTCAGGGTGCCGTCCGCGTTCAGGCGCGCGCCAAGCAGCGCGGGGCGCGTGCTGTCGGGCAGAACATGCACCGTGGCGTTGGTCGTGAAATTCGTGGTGCCGGGCTGGCTGACGCGGCAGCGGATTTGTGCGCCGTCGAAAAAGATCGAGGCGGGGAAAGTGAACGCCGAATTCGTCGCGCCGAAAACATTCCCGCCGTTGACCTGCCACTGGAACGCGCTCGCCGCCACGGAACTGACGCGGAAGGTCACGGGGCGGTTTTCCAAGACAGTGGTTTCTGCGGGGCCGCCCAGGATGCGGAGCGGACCGACCAGCAGCGACTCGGCGCGGGCGGCCAGTTCCACCGCAAAAAGCTTCTGCTCGTCAATCGTCGTGTACTGGTGCAACTCCGCCGCGAGGAGATTGCTGCCCGCACGGAGCAGCCCCAAGGGAATTTCCACGGTGGACGGAACGAGCGTGTTTCCTGCGGACGCGACGGAGGGCGTCGTGGGCGTGATGGTTCCGGCAGGCAGGTTCGTACGGAAGAATTCCACGCCGTTCAGATAAAGCACGACCGCATCATTCACGAACGAACGCAGCGTGAGCCGCAATCCGCCAGGACTGACACCGGAGGAAAAAAACGAATGGCGGAAAAAGGCGGCGGGCGTGGTGGTCACGTTCATCGTCGTGTTCACCGGCGCGGGCGCGCCGAGCGAACCGTCACTTGAATACTGAAACACGCCCGCGCCCTGGCCCCAGAAAGACGTGTCGTAACCCGGCTCGCGCCAGCCCGGGCCAGGTGGCGTATCGCCGAATTCCGGAAACGGATCGTAGTAGTCCCACATCGCATCGAAGGCCACGAGCGTGATGAGGCGTGCGACCGGCGCGGCGCTGGCGGGCCGCGCGTTCTGGTTCGGGCCGGTGTCCGCGATGTTCAGCGCGGTGGCGATGTAGTTCACGCCCCCCGCCAGCGCGCTCACGGTCAGCAGGAGGTTGGTTTGACTCGTGAGCACCGCGCTTTGCACCACGGACTGTCCGCCGAAGGTGTTGGTGATTTTGTAATTCAGTTTGTTCGTGGCGGTGAGCAGCAGGATCGGTTCGGAGAACACGAGTTGAATCTGTGTGGGCGTGAGCAGATCCGCCGAGAGCAGCACGGGCGCGCTGTGGTCGGGCAGCACGGTGAGCGTCGCGGCGGAACTGAGGACGATGCCGAAGTGATTGCTCGCTTGCAGCGTGTACACGCCCGCCGCGCCGGGCGCGACGTTGGACAAGGCGAGCGTGGAAGAAATCGCGCCGGGGATGAGCGCGCCGTTTTGGAACCATTGAAAATAAGCGACGCCGCCGGTGACCGTGCCGGAGAAGGTGACGCCGTAGCCTTCGACCACGGCCGCGCTGGCCGGGGAACTGATGAATTGCAGCGGCGTGGGCGGCGCGGGGACGAGCGTGAGTTGCATTCCGAACACCACGTCGCTGCTGGTGCCGTTGACCTGGTGCAACTCCGCCGCCACCACGTTGTCACCGGACACGAGCAAGGCGGGCGGAAGGTTCGAAATGACGAACACGCCCTCCGACAACGCTGCGGAGGCCAGAGTGAGGTAGGACACGCTGCCTCCCGGCATGTTGTAACGCAGCGCCTCGCTGCCATTCAGATAAACCACCGCGCCATCATCAAAATAATTGCTGGAAACAAGCTGCGCGCCCGCCAGCTCGCCCGTGAACGAAAAATGCGTGCGGAAGTAATACGTGATGATCTGCCCGCCGCCGTCGTTGGGCAGGGACAGCACGGTGTTGGTCAGCGGATTGAGCACGGCCAAGTTTTCCAGAGCAAAAATTCCTCGCCCCGAAACCCACGCCAAGTCGTCATAGAGCGGCGCACGCCACGCCGTCTCCAGATCGTCCCCTGACTGGTCGTATTTCCAAAAATGATTGGTCAGCCCCACGAGCACGACCGGCGCATTGGCGATGGAGACGGCGGCCTGGCTGCTCGTGACGCCGCCCGCGCAGTTCGTCACCAGCACGGAGTAGAAACCGGAGTCCGCGTTCTGCGCGCTGCCCATCGTGAACGTCGCGTTCGTCGCGCCGGCCAGCGGCACGCCGTTGCGCCGCCATTGGTAGCGGAACGGCTGCGTGCCGGTGACGCCCACGCCCAGCGTCAGCCCCGCTCCGGCGGTGAGCGTTTGTGGCGGCGGCTGCGAGGTGAAAAAAACGGGCGCGGCGCAAGCCACCGTCACGACATTGCTGGCGTTGAGGCTGCCGAACACGTTGGTGACGAACACGGAATAATTTCCCGAGTCGCCAGCCTGCGCGTTCACGAGCGCGAGACTGGGGTTCGTTGCGCCGGAAAGGTCCGCGCCATTTTTCTGCCATTGATACACCAGCGGCGGAGCGCCCTGCACGTTCACGGCCAGCAGCAAGGTTTCGCCCGGAGCCACGCTCTGGTCGGCGAGCGGCGCGAGCAGCACAGGCCTGGTGACGGGGATCGCAGCGGCGGAAAAATTATCCAGCGTGTAGGCGCCTTCCTGCGGATCGGTCGTGGCCCCGGGGCCGTTGTCGTCCGCCCAGAGCAGGTGCAGGAGCGCGCCGTTCGTCCACGCGCCGAGCGGGAGCGTGGCGGTCAAAGTCTGTCCGGTGCTGCTCGTGGTGAAGGTCGAGAACTCCGGAATCAGCGTCCAACTGCCCGGCAGCCCCGTCAGGCTGTAAAAAGCGCGGTGGCCGGGAATGCTTTCGTTGACCGGATTCGCCACTTTCTGATCCCAGTCATAGCTCAGGATGACGTGCGTGACGTTCGAGCCGGTGCCGTTGCGGAGCCGCGCGAGGAGCAGGAGATAATCATTCGCCGAGGCTTTGGTTTGCAGATACAGCCCGGTGGAATTCCAGCGCGGCAAACTCGCGGGGAACGGCGGCACGGTCCCGCTGGCCGCGAGCTCGCCGGTGATGAGGTTCGTGCCCGCGTTCGTGATGACGTGGCCGTCCAGCGCCGTCGCCGTGGTGAAAGTGGTGGCCTGCACTCCCACCGCAAGCCCCGACCAGCCGTCCGCCACCGTGGGCAGGCTGTTGAACGTCTGCACCGCGCTGCCGCCGGGTCCGATGACGATCTGCGCGGCGGCGCGCGGCGTGACGAGCGAAGCCGGAAGCGTGAGCAACAGGGCGGCGGCGAATTTGATGAACGGTTTCATGCGCGCGATTGATTGGGTGCTGGGTCGCTAGAGGCAGATTAGTTTCCTGCGCCTGGTTTGCCAGCCGAACTTTGGCGGAGCGAAGCCGGCCCGCGACCAACAGCAAGTTCCTCCGCACCGGAATGATGCCGCCCGCCCCGCCCGCCAGCGGCGGACCGGCTTGCGGGAAATTATGGTAAGAACATTTCAGGCAAGAAAAATTCCACCCGGCCCATCCTTTTGCCTCCAATCTTCTTGCCAAAACTGGCCATCACTTCGTTGGCGGCGAGGAGACCGTCACTTCGCGCGCGCCGGGCGGCACATTCGTCTGCGTCGTCTGGCCGCCGGGCCAAAGAATGGAGAGCGCGGTGACGGGCTTGGGCAATGACAGCACGGGCACCGCGCTGTCCTGCGAGAGCCAGCCGGAGCCGGCGTGGATTTCCCGCGCCGCGCCCATGGTGCCGTCCGCAAAAATCGGACGCAGCACCGCGCCGATGGCGTGCGGATTGGCGGGCGAACCTTGCAGCCGCACGCGCAGGCCGGGGCGCGCGCGGTCGTTGTGAAACAGTTTCGTCTGCGCGCCGTTCTGCCCGACGCACACGTCCACGCGTCCGTCACCGTCGTAATCGCTCACGGCCACGCCGCGGCCTTCGCCATAAACGGCCACGCCGCTCTCGGCGGCGGAGGCCGCGCGAAAAGTTCCATCGCCACGCCCCAGCAGCAGCAGTCCGCGTCCGGCGTCGTAGCGCGACGTCATCGGCTCGACGGCGAAAAAGTTTTGCGCGAGCAGCACGTCCTCGTGGCCATCACCGTCGAAGTCCGCCACGCCGAGACCAAACGCGGGCGCAAGCTGCGCCTCCATCGGCAGCGCGCGCGCCTCGAAGTTCGTGCCGCGATTCAGGAAGAGCATGGATTGGAAAACGCGCGCGGCAAGTTCGCGCGCCCGGCCCATGTCACCAATGACTTCCGCCACGCCCGCCTGGCCGTATTCGGTGAAGCCCGCGAAGCGCGCCCCGAGTTGCGGCAGCGCGCCCGCCACCGCCATTGGATCGCGGAGCGGCACGATCTTCTTCAGCCCCGGATCGAGCGCGGCTTCGAGCGCGTCGAACACGCCGTTGTCATCGAAGTCGCCGTAGAAAATCCGCACCGGTTCCGGCGCGTAACGCCGATACGAAGTGTTCTCGCCAAAGTTGCCGGCCACGAAATCCATCCGGCCATCGCCATCGAAATCCCCGGCGGCCACGCTGGTCCACCAGCCGGTCAGCGAGTTGAGGGTTGAAGGTTGAAGGTTGAAAGTTGGGCCGGTCACGCGCGGGTTCCACGGGGACAGTTGGCCGTGATCATTGCGGAAGATTTTTAGCGGCCCCCACTCGCAGGCCACGATCAGTTCCGGCCAGCCGTCGGCATTGAGATCGCTCCAGACCGCGCTGGTCACGAGGCCGATCTGGGCGAGCCGCGCGGAGTTTTCCGTATCGAGAATCCATCCGCCGTTCGTGCCGCGAAACAGTTGCGAGGGCGCGGCCTCGGGATAGCGCGCAGGAACAACGCGACCACCGACGAACAAATCCAGTTCGCCGTCGCCGTTGAAATCCGCGAGGGCGAGCGGGCCGGTCGCGGAGTCGCGGCCGGGAAACGGATCGGATACTTTTCCCGTCGCCAAATCGTGAACGCGCACGCCGCCGCCATTCGTCTCCCCGTCTTCATAGTGGCTGCTGCCCGCCAGCAACGTGCGAGCTCCGATGCGCAGCACGCCCAGCACGGCCGTTTGATCGCGCGTGACGAGCGCGTTGAACGGCGCGCGTTTCAGCGGCTCGAAGCCGCCCGGCCCCGTGTTGCGGAACGCGGCCATCGTCCCGCCCCGCCCGCTGCCGACGAGCAAGTCGTCGCGCCCGTCACCATCCAGATCAAACCACGCGACGCCGGGACCGGGCTGGCTGTGCTTGCGCACGAGCAGCGGCTGGCGCTCGAAGTCGTTGAAGTCCTCCTCGTGGTGCGCGTGGTTGAGGAGCACGCTGACGTCGCTGAACAGCGGAGGGAACTTTGAACTTTGAACTTTGAACTTTGAACTTTGAACGGTGACGCGTTCGTCCACCTCGATCACGGAGTTCGCCAAAACATTCGTCACCACGCTCACCACGCCGCTGCGCCACGTCACCTCGATGGTCAAACGGTTCGTGGCCGAGCCGGCGGCAAAGATGCGGACAAAATCATCGCCGGAAAGGTAGCGTCCGCCGCAGATTATTTCCTGCGACTGCGGCACCGGCCCGCCAAGCACGCGGATTTTTGCGCCCACACCGCGCGTGTTCGGAGCGAGTCCTTTGAGCCGCACTTGCACGCGCGGGGCGGTGGCGTCATTGCGGTAGAGCAGCGCGGGACCGTTCAGGCAATTCAGCACGGCGTCGAGGTCGCCGTCGTTGTCGAGGTCGGCCAGGGCCAGTCCTTGCTTCACCCCCGCCGCATTAAAACTCCACGCGGCGCTGGCGTCCTCGAAGCGCAGGCCGCCGAGATTGCGGAAAGCCAGCGCGGCGTTGTCGAGGCGCGGGTAAATTTTTCTCAGCCGCAACTGTTCGACGGCGGACAGGCGACGCTCCTTCTTCAACGTCTCGACCTGCCGGGCGGTGTCCACGTTCTGACCGTCGCGCTCGTGGCCGTTGCTGATCAGCAAATCCTCGTAGCCGTCGAGGTCCACGTCGAGGAACACGGGCGTCCACGACCACTCGCTCGCCTCCAGTCCCGCGAAGGCCGCGACCTCGGCGTAGGTGCCGTCGCCGCGATTGCAGAAGAGCGTGTTGCGCAGGTACTGCGGCCGGTTGGTGAACACGCCGGGTTGCGACGGCACGCCGCGCCGGTCGCCCAACTGCACCATGCGGCGCGCGTGCTCGCGGCTCAGCATGTCCACCACGAAAATGTCGTCGTGTCCGTCGCGGTCCAGGTCGGCCACGTCCACGCCCATCGAGAAGAGCGAGGTCTGCCGCAGGGCCAGCGGCGGGGCGAGCTGAAAGACTCCGCGCCCCTGGTTCAGCCAGAACCGATCCGACCCGTCGAAGTCGTTGCACACGTAGAGGTCCGGCCGGCCGTCGCCGTTGAAATCGCGCAGCATCACGGACAGTCCGAACTCGTAGGGCATCGCCACGGGCCGTCCGGTTTCATCGAGAAAATTTCCGCCCGTCCACGAGACCGGCGTGAACTTTCCCCCGCCCTCGTTGCGGAAAAAAATGTCCGGCTCGCCGTGCTCCGCGATGGTGCCGCGCGCGTCCACGGTGAAGCGCCCGCGCAATTCCGGCGTGTCCACGGAGCGCCCGTTCACGGCGGCGAGTTCGGGCTTTCCGTTGACCACGTTGATCGTGAAGCGCGTGAACGGCTCGTCGCGCAGCGTGGTGGTGCGGTAGTTGGTGACGTAGAGATCGAGATCGCCGTCGTCGTCCACGTCGGCCAGCGCGAGCGAGGTTGCGCCGCTCTTCGTCCCCGTGCCGGCCGTCTTCGTGGCCTCGATGAAATGGCCGCGACCGTCATTGATATAAATGGACGTGCCGCGACCGAGCGCATTGACGAAGAGATCGAGATCCCCGTCGCCATCCAGATCGGCGAAGAGCACGCCCGTGGTGTCGAGTCCGGAGCAGGCCACGCCCGCCCGCGCGGTAATGTCCTCGAAACGCCAGTTCCCGAGATTGCGATAGAGCGCGTTCGGCCCATCCAGGCCGCCAAGGTAGATGTCGCAGAGACCGTCGCCGTCCACGTCACCGAGCGCGACGCCGGAGCCGTTCTGGTAAATCTGATTGGTGAGCGAACGGTCTTCACTCAGCAGATTTGTGTGCCGGAGGCCGGTCTGATTTTCCGGGAGCAGAGTGAAGCCCGCGCGTGAGCCGGTCATGGTGGGCAAGGTTTGCGAGCGGAAGCCCGGCCCGCCCGTCCATTCGGCGGACCAGAGGACCGGAGCGGCGGCGAGCCAGGCCGCCAGCACCGGGACCGGAATTCCTCGGATATTCATGCAGAAAAAAAGAGACCGGGATTTTCACCCCGGTCTCTCTTGAATCAAGAACGATGACTACGGAAGCGGCTTGAGCTTGTAGAACTTCCTCGGCGCGCTGCCCGGATTGACGACGAACGGGTTCGACGCCCCAGGGATGTCAATCCACGGGCCGGTGACTTCATCCGCTTCCTGCAAGATGTCCGGCGAGCCGGGCCAACTGATGGCGAGCAGACCGACCACGGTGGCCGTGGCGCTGGTCGTCTCGGCACCGGGGATGAAGATGAGCGCGCGATATTCGGCGTTCAATCCTGCGGGCACCGGGGTGATGGCCAGACTGTCCGCAGTAGCATACGGGATGTCCGTCCAAACTCCGCCCAGGCGCCGCTGCCATTGATAGGCCACGGGAGCCGCGCCGTTCACATTCGTGCCGACGGCAGAGGCGGTGAGCGTCACGCTCATGCCGGACCAGATGTTTGTGCTCTGCGGCTGGGTGACGACGGTGATGGACGCGCCATTGGGGTCGGCGAGCGAACTCATGTGCGTGCCGTGAATCGGCTCGGAGCCGTTGACCACCACGCGGCTGCCGGGGAACTGCCAAACTGCGGAGAGATTGTCGCCGCCGCCGCCTTCCTTGGCCAGCGCCTCAACGTAGTAGGAACTGCCCGCCACGAGGGCGATGTTCGAGGCAATGTTGACCGGCAAATACGGCGGGTTGTTCGTGCGGTAGTTGCCCGGACGGCCGCAGCAGTCACCGGACGGGTAGATGAACTCACGACCGCCGGACCATTGCGGCTCCGTGGCGATCTGCACGCGGTTGGCCGGGCTGCTGTCCGTGCTGAGGAACAGCGCGCCTTCGTCATCGGAACCGATGAAGAAGTGGTAGTTCCCCGTACGCGGAGCGCGCAGGCGGGCCGAGATACGGGTGCCGTAGTTGTCATTCCAGTTGGCGCGGGATTCGAGCAGCGAGACGTATTCGGTCAGGCTCGGGCTGTTCGGATACGCCGGATTGTTGGTCAAATCCGAAATCAGACCACCACCGATGCCAAAGTAGTAGTCAGCAATCGCGAAGCCTCGGCTCCAAATCCACGTCTGGAAAGTGAAGTTGGTCGGATCCATCACGTTCTGGACACCGGCCAAATCACCGATGCCGCTGATGTTAAGCACGAAGACCGCACCCGCCGCATGACCGCCCGTGACCGGGATGGTGACAGTGCGCCCGTCGCCACCCAGCACCGGAGTGCCAAACGCTACCGGGGCGGCATTGGTGTCCGTCAGGATGTAGTTGGTCGGCTCCTGCGCCTGAGTGGAATTAACACCCTCACTAAACACGACCTTGATGGAGTCGAGCGAGCGCGTGCCGTTGACTCTGAGCACGGTGGGTCTGACCACGTCCTGCACGACCGTGATGGCCACCGAGGGTGAACTGACGCCGGCAAACTCGGCTACCAAGTTGGCTGTACCCGACACGCCGGAGCCGGCGGTGAGGAGTGAAGTCGGCGACACCGAGACGAGCGCGGGGTTGTCTGAGATGAGCGAGAACGTGCGATAGGCCGTCAAGTTCACGTTCGAGATGGAGGCGAAGTCCGCGAAGACCTGCGCCTGCTGAGTGCTGTTCTCCAGCATCGTGTTCGTCTGCACCACGAGGCGGACGGCCAGCGGCGTCCCAAACTCATAATTGGGACCGGAGGCGGCGTTGAACGCGATTTCGTCCGTGCTGATGATGCGGTTATACATGCGGAACTCGTCGAAATCGCCCTGCATGTTCTGGTCTCCAGTCCAAGTGGAGCGACCGAGCCAGACGTTCACGTCGTTCACGTCGCCGATCGAGGCGCCAGCCGCGAAGTCCAGGCGCAAAACGCCGTTCACGTAAGTGCGGATGCGGTCGTTCACATCATCCCAAGTGATGACGAAGTGCTCGACCTGATTGAACAGGGCCGGGAAGTCCTGCGTGAAGGCGTTCGGATAGGAGCCGTCATCCGCCGTCGCTTCGAGTCGGTGGGTGTTCACGTCCACGTTCACTTGTGCAGCAAGCATGAGGTAGCGACGACCGTTGCCCGCGCCGCCGGGGCCAGGGAGTTCCGTGCCGCTGGTGGAGCCGAAGTCGAAGATGCGGGACCAAGCCTGGTTGCCCGTGACCTTGGTCCAGCCTTCAATCGTGACCTGGCCGCTGCCGCCATTGATCACCGCGTTGGTGGACAGCAGGCCGTTCGGGAGGTCCACGTAACCCGCCGTGGCGGAACTGCCGCCGGGCAAGGTGAGAATGTCACCGTTGAAAGTGGCGCCTGCGCCCTGCACGAGACCGTGCGCACCGCCTACGCTATCAGTGACCGTCGCGCCGCCGGCCGCGCCGGAAGGGTTGCGGAAGCTGTAGCGGTGCGTCAGACCAAAGGGCTGGTAAGCGAACACGGTGTTGGTGGTCGGATTTGGAGCGGTCGGGTTCGCGAACAAGTCGGCCTGATCGTATCCCAACAGGGTATAGGTCGCATTCGGCGTCAGCGGTCCGCTAAACGTCACGGCGATCACCGGACCAGTCACCACCCGGACGACGCCAAACGGATCGCCCGGCCCTTGCAGGATGAAGTTGTCTGCTGCCGAGGCGATGTTCGGATCGATGTCCTCGCTGTAGGTCAGGTAGAGGGTGAGGAGATCTTCACCGACGCGCACACTGGTCAGCGTGGGCGGGAAGTTATCCACCAGCACTTGGATCGGGAGCACCGCCGAACTGACACCGTTGAAGGTGGCTTGCAAGTTGGCCGTGCCCGCAATGTTCCCCGCCGAGAGCACGGAGGACGGAGACACGGACACGAGCGTCGGGTCGTCCGTGGTGAGCGTGAAAGTGCGCGTGGCCGTGAGGTCCACGTTGGACACAGTCAGGAAGTCCGCGAAGACGCGAGCCTGCTGGGTGCGGCTTTGCAGCATCACGTTGGTCTGCACCACGAGTCGCACAGCCAGCGGCACGGGGTCAAAGCTGTTGTTCGGTCCCACGGTGCGGTTGAAGGCAATTTCCGCCGGACTAATGATGCGGTTGTAGATGCGGAACTCATTGAAATCACCCTGCATGTTGTTGTCGCCGCTCCATTGCGAGCGCCCGAGCCAGACGTTCACGTCGTGAATCTTGTTGAACGGAGCCGCTGAGGTGAAGCTGCCCACCTGCGTCCCGCCTTCATAGACCCGGACCTGGCCGGAGGCCTCGTCCCAAGTGATGACAAAGTGGAATTCCGTGCCGAAGTTCGCCACGCCATAACCCACGCTGTTTTCAATGTTCAGGGTGGAAGCGTCTGGCAGCGGATCCACTTCGCGGACCACGGCCACATGCCGTCCGATGTCGCCGCCTTCTTGCGCGGACAGGAACAGATAATCACGACCATCGCCGCCGCCGCCGGGGCCGACGTTCTCCGGGACGGTGGAGTTGCCGATGTCCAGGATGCGCGACCAGTTCTGGTTGCCAGTCACCCGCGCCCAGCCTTCCAGCGTGAGCTGACCGCTGCCGCTGCCGCCGTTGGCGGCTCCGTTCACCGAGAGCAGGCCGTTCGGGAAGTCCACGTAAGCAGCCGTGGCCGAGGGTCCGCCGCTGATGAACACGCGGTCGCCGTCAAACGTCGCCGGGGAACCGAGCACGATGCCGTGCGCGCCGCCCACGCTGTCAATCACGTTTGAACCCACCGCGCCGCCGGCCGGGTTGCGGAAGCTGTAGCGGTGCTGCAGGCCGAAGGGTTGGTAGATGAAGATCGGCGTCTCCGTGATAAACGGATCAGTGTAATTGCCAAACTCATCCTGCTGGGCCTCGCCAAACAAAGTGTAGGGCGTGTTCACGCCAATCAGCCCGTCAAACGTGAGGGTGACGACGGGGCCGTTGACTGCCCGGACGGTGCAAACCGGCACGCCATCCTGGAAGTAGAAGTTGCTGATATCGCCGGCGGAGCTGATCGCCTCGCTGTAGGTGAGGATGACTTGGTTCCCAGTCTCACCCACGCGAGCACTGAGCAACACGGGCGGGATGTCATCGTTCAAAACCGTCAGGACACCGGCGGAACTGATGTTGGTCTGCAAGCCCGGCAAGGCCACGACCACGCGGAACTGGATCGTGTTGTCCGTGTCAAACGCGCGGAACGTGTAACTTCCCGCCGTCGCGCCCGGAATGTTGGTGAACGATGCGCCGGAGCCGTCCTCGCTGCGCTGCCATTGGTAACGCTGGCTGCCGGCACCGGCACCAGCCACGCTGACGGACGAATAGAAGGAGGCGTTCTGACCCTCGAGCAGCGTGAGGTTGGTCGGATTCTGTGTGATGGTGAGCTTGGAGGCGAAGGCCAGGTTGCCCGAACCAATCACCGTAATGGTGGAGTTGTCACCCACGCGGCGCGCACCCACTTCCACGTAGTCGCCGCCGCCGCCTTCTTTGTAGAGCGCTTCAATGTAGTAGGCCTGGCCCGCAAGCATGCTGATGGGGGGCGTCGCATCGGCACCGGCGGTCAGGGCGCGGCAGCAACCGGGGGCGAAACGAACCGTGGACTTCCCGCTGGAATCCGGGCCATTCGTATTCATCAGCAAAAGACCGTCGTCATCGGAGCTGATGTAGAAAATCCAGTTGCCAGACGTGGGCGGGATGAAGTGGCCGATGATGCCGCCGCCGTAGTTTTCACGGCCGTTATTGTTGTAGGGCGGGCCGGCCGTGCGGCTGTTCATGCTGAAGATGACCTGCTCGTAGTCCGGAGTGTTGTTCAGGTAGCTCGAATGGTTCGTGAGTTCCGCGATGGCATTGCCGCCACCGGTCGGGTAGGCCCGGAAGACCACCGCGCCCGCACCGTAGAACAAATCAGAGGCCGTGAAGGGCGCGAGTGTGTTCGCCGCAATCGCGTTGGGGACACCGGCCCGGTCGGTCAAGTTGTTCAGGACGATGAAGTACTGTGCACCCGACGTCTGCGGGTCGGTGCGGAGGGTCACGCTCTTGCCGTCCGGCGCGACTTCCGGCAGCACGGAGAGGCTGTGCGCCAGCACCGCGCCCGCCGCGTTGGTGATCGTGTAGTTGGCCGGGTTGGTGGCCTGAAGGAGCGTGAGCGGCTCATTGAAAATGATGCCAACCACCGTCCGGCTGGGCGCACCCAGGACACTGGTCACGACCGGAGGCACTTCATCACTGACGACCGTGAGCGTGACCACAGAACTGGTCGCGCTGCTGAAACCGTTGTTCACGATCATGTGGTATTGCGCGCCGTTGGCGTAGCGCAGCGGGGTGAACGAGTAGTTCGCCGCCGTGGCTCCCGGCACCGGCACGTTGTTGCTATACCATTGGAAG
>JANOAY010000209.1:0-8237 GCA_031411375.1 Pedosphaera sp.
TGGCAAAATTCTTTCAGCGTTTCAGCCTTTCAGCGTTTCAGCTTTTTGCCAGGAGGCGAAGGCCGCGTCCACCGGGAGCGCCGGTCTGCCGCCGGCGCCCCCCACCCGTCCCCGGCCCCGCCGCCCCTCAGGGCAGTTGCAGCCGGTAGAAGCAATTGGTGCCGCCACTGAAGGGCGCGGGCACGGTCAGGACGCCGCCGTTGCCGATGACGGTTTGCCACGTCTGCCAGGCCGGCTGGTTCAAGGAATTTTTATACTGCACGGTGTAGCTCTGGCCGGGCTGGGTGAGGAAACGCAGTTGCACATTCCCGGCGACCACGACGGGCGTGAGCAGCACGGGCGCGGCGGGCCACCCGAAGTTCACGATGCGCGCGAGGTCCGTGGCGTCCAGTCCGGTGAGCGCGTCCAGTCCGAAGCCGGCGAGCAGCGGGCCCTTGGCCAGTGCGGCGGCGCGGCTCGGATTTTGTGACGCGAAGTGCAGGATGCTCTTGGTCTCGCCGGGCGCGAGCGTGAAGTTCCATTGGTAGTCAAGCGTGCCGACGGTGTAGAGCACGGACGAGGGGCGCAGCCCGCCCAAGGTGTTGCCGAAAACATGCAGCAAGGTCGGATCGCCGCCCAGATCGCTGTCATCGGTGACGATCCAGTGATCGTTCGTGGCGAAGAGGGCGTCGCCGCTGGAGGTGTTGACGAGCACGGTGCCGGAGTCCGAGCCGAGGTTGGAATAGAGCGCGACCCCGGTGGTGACGGGACTGGCGCTGACGTTGCGCACCACTTCGAGGAAGCGCGCGTAGCCTTGGGTGGCGGGCACGTAGATGCGGCGGCTGACTTCGACCGTGCCGTCGGTGACGGGGCCGAGGAGCAGTTCGCGCCCGCTGAGAATTCCGTTCGGCACGTCTGGAAAGGCGTTCCAGATCAGCCCGCCGTCGTAGGCGTCGCTGGTGCCATCCGAGATGGTGCCGTTGCCATAGACATCCCACTGGTAAGAATCTCCATCGAAGAATATGTAGGGCCAGGTGACGAGCTGGCCGTCGTTGTCCAGGATGGTGAGCACCGCGCTGGAAGGCGCGCTCAACAGGACGCCGGGCGTGCCGGGGTGGAGCTGCAACAGCACGGTCTCGCCGCCCTCCGCCACGGCGTCATCCAGGATGGGCACTTGGAAATTGGTGCTCATCAGGCCGGGCGGGAAGACGAGGGCGCCGGCGGTCGCGAGGTAATCCACGCCCGCCGTGGCCGTGCCGTTGCTGGCGGAGTAGCCGATGCTCACGCCGACGGCGGGGTTCTCGCGCGTGACGGTGATGGTGGCGACGCCGGAGGTTTCGCTCCGGCTGATCGCGGAGGCGGCGAAGTGAACTTCATCCAGCGCCGTGGTGAAGGACCACACCGCGCCCGTGGCGCTGCCGACGACATTCGAGGCGACGACCCGCCAGTAGTAAGCGGTGTTGAAGGCGAGCAGGCCGGGCTGGTGGACGGGCTGATCCAAATTGGCGGCGATCAATGAAAGCGCGCCCGCGCCCGTCCCCAGATACAGGTGAAACTTCGTGCCCGTGCTTTCGTCGCCGCCGGCCGCGTAGAGCAATTGATTTTCAAACGGCGCTCCAAAGTTTTCCGGCCCGGAGGCCCAGCCGAACGTGAGGGTGCTGGCGATGACCCGCCCGGCGCCCCAGGCATATTCGATCATCGAAGCGCCCTGGCCGTTGGCGAGCAGTTCCACCGCTCCGGACGGGAGACCGGTCAGCGTGCCGTGATCGGTCAGGCCCCAGTTGTTGAACATGGCCGCCGTCAGCGCCGTACCGCCATAGCCCGCGCCGGTGACGTAGGGATGCGCCGGTCTCAGCAGGGTGGCGAACTCGTGGGTGAAGCTGCGGTCGTAATCCAGTCCGCCGGGGCCGAGGTCCGCCTGGCTGCCGTTGTTGCCAGCCACGTTGAGCACCAGCGTGCCGCCCAGCGACACGAACTGTTCGAGGGGCTGGCCGGGGGCCACCGCAGACCGCAAATTTGCATAGTCCGTGCCGGACGGATCCACGGCGAAGCAAATGACTTCATAGGCGGCCCGCAAGCCGGCTCCCGAACTGGCGGCGATCACCGGCCACGAGACGGACGTGGCCGAGAGGCCGGGCAATTCGTTGATTTTGTCCAAGGCCAGGCCGTCATAACCCGCAGTGTCAATGACTCCGTACGAGCCCGGGACGGCGGCGACCGCGCCGACGCTGTTCCATGACAACATCGTATGCACCGAGACTCCCGCCGCCATGTTGGTCGGCCGGGGACCGAAAGGCGGCACGGGCGGCTGGGGCAGCGGCACCACTTGCAAGGCCACGCCGCGCGACTCGACATAGGCGCTGGTCTCGTTGCTGAAACGGATCGAGCCGGAGTAGGCACCGGGGACGAGCAGGTTCGCCTGGGCGTTGAGGGACGCCGTGACGGTCGCGGTCGCGGAGGGCGGCAGCGCGCCCGTCGTCGGCGAGAGACTGAGCCAGGGCGGCGTGGCCGCGACCGCCCAGGTCAAGGCGTTCGAGCCGAGATTCGTCAGGGTGTAAGTCGCGCCCGCCGGCGTGAACGGCCCGCCTTCGTAACCCTCGGCGACCAGCGCCGTGACGGGCGTCACGCGGAGCGCGTCCGGCGGGGTGCAAGCGCCATAACTGGTCAGATCACTTTCCTCAAAGTCCGGCGGTTCCCCCAAGCCCTCGGAAAGCCCGGCCAGGCCGTCCGTCACGCCCAGCTCCAGGCAGGTCACGCGAATTCGTCCGTCGAAAAACATTTCAAACTGGAAGCTCACCACGGCGACTGAGCCGTACTTGCGCACGTTGTTGAAGGTCACGGCCAGCCGGTCGGGCGTTTGTTTCCACGACACGGTGCCGCCGGTGCCGGGGTTCAAGTCGCGAAAACACGCGGCCACGCGCGGCAGAGAAAAGTGCTCGCTGAAAGACGTGTCATAGCTGGTGTCGCCGGCGTCCATCGTCAGGTAGCCGTTGCTGCCGATGTACACGGTGCCCGAGCGCCGCGTGTAAATGGCCACGGTTTCCGCTCCGCTGAGCGTGACGCCCACGAAAGAATCATCACTCAGGCTGACCACCGAGCCGCCGGCCGGATCGGTGGGGAAGACGCTGGCCGGCTCGCGGCAGGCGGCGTAGGAACTGGCGCTGCCGTTCGGCGTGAACGTCCAGCTCTGGAAACTCAGATCGTTGTCGTCCTCCTCAAACAGTTCCGTGAAAAAATCCTGCTGGCCCACGAGCAGCCGGACCGGGCGGCCCTGAATCGTGGCCTCCAGGCTGTTGCTGAAGCTCAGGTAGTCGGAAAAAAGTCCGAGCGGCAGCGCGTTCGCCGCCGCGTTGACCGACAGCGCCACTGCCACGGAAGCCCCCGCCGGGATGGTGCCGCTGACGGGCGAGACGTTCAGCCACGCCTGCGTGTGCGTGACCGACCAGTTCAGCGGGTCTCCGCTCCGGTTGAGCAAGGTGAAGACCTGCGTGGCCGGCGTGAACGGGCCGCCCGGATCGCCGCGAAAGGACACGGACGTCTCCGGCGTGATGGCGAACGGCCCGAAACCGACCGCCGCCCAGGCCGCGCTGACGCTGGCGACCCAGGCCGGGTTCAAATCCTGCGCCGCCGAAAGCCACGCCACATGCGCGCCCTCGTAGTCCGTGTTCGCCGTGCAGTACACGGTCAGGGCGCGGTAGGCCACCTGTTGCGCGTTGGACAGTCCGAGTCCGGCCACGTTGTAGAGAATGCCGTCGTTGTTCCCGCTGCCGCCTTCACAGAGGAGATAGAACAGAAAGTTTTGCACGCCGGAGTTTTGGTGGACGCCGCCATTGTCGCCGGAACCGCTGTACCAATGCGTGCCATGATAACGGCTCGGCTGCTCGTTGCCCGCGCCGACCGTGGCCGGGTTGGCGGGATTGCGCAGGTCGCGCAACGCCGTCGAGGAAAGCCACGAATCCTCGCCGCACAGCCAGTCGGCCAGGCCCGGCGTCTTGCCGGGATAGGAGGCGCGCCCGTCCGCCTGCGCGTAAAATTCAATGGCCGCGCCAAAAATATCGGAGAAGGATTCGTTCAGCGCGCCGGACTCGTCGGCGTAAACCAGCCCGGCCGTGTACTCCGTCACCGCGTGCGTGAACTCGTGGCCGCAGATGTCCAGCACCGCGAGCGAATTGGCCTGCGTCCCGTTGCCGTCGCCGAAAAAGAACGCGCTGCCATCCCAATAGGCGTTCACGTAATTCACGCCTTCATGCGCGTTGACCTCCGCGTAGATGCCCGCGTCGTCGAAGCTCGCGCGCCCCAGCACCTCGGTGAAATACCGCTGCACGATGTCGAAGTTTCGGCCCAGCGACATCTCCGAGCGATCCGAGGCGCCCCAATCATTCGTTGCCCGGTGGGCGTAGGTGTTGTTGTCCGCGTAGCCGCTGGTCGCGACGTTGTAAACGTACCAATGCCGGTTGGTGTTGTAGAGATAGAAGAACCCGGTGTTCTCGTAGCGGCCCGTGACGCTGATCGACTGCCCGCCCTCGCCCGCCAGAATGTTGCCCGTGATAACGGCGTTCGTGCCGTTCGCCGTGGGCGGGGCGATTTTTTTAATGTCGTTGTAGCGCGCCACAACTTCGCCGCGCTCCGCGCCGATCCAGCAGCGCCAGCGGCCCGGGCCGGTCTTGGGATCGTGCGTCGTGAGGGTCAGTTCGTAGGCCAGTTGCGGAGCCGTGCCGCGCGCGAAGATGACGAGCACCGGCGCGGCCTCCAGTTTTCCCTCCAGCTTGGCGGCGGCGGCGAGATGTTGGTGCGCGGCGCGCGCGGCCTCATCCGCCGTGAGCCGGGGAACCAGTCCGCCGGGAATCGCCGGCACGTAGTCGCCGTTGACCTGATACGGCTGGCCCGTCTTGTCGAAATGCACCACCAGATCGCCGCCCACCACGCGCCGTCCCTGGTGCTGTTGCGCGAGCCGGACGTGATGATGGCCGAGCTTGTCGCCCTCGATTTTTTGGACCGTGAATTCCTGCGCCGCATCCTGCACGCCGTAAAAGCGGGCGAGATTGTCCATCACGGCCAGCGCGTCCGCGCCGTGATTGCCACCGCCCTGCAGCGCGAGGCCGCGTCCGCCCGACCAGGCGCGGCGCTGGGCCAGGCCCGATCCGCGAATGGAAAGCGGCGTCCCGAGCCGCGCGTGCCACGAGACTTGCACGTCTGCCTTGGCGGCGAGTCCGGCGACGGCGAGCTGATCGGCAGAAGGCTGGCGCGCGGCGACCGGAGGCGGCCGGACCGCGGCGCTTTTGTCATCGCCTTGGAACGCGCCGGCCCCGAGGGCGCACGCGAGATAAAGCGTGCCGAGGAGCACGCGGGGGAGGAGGAGTGTGGAGCTGGTTTTCATGTGGAGTCCTTGCGTTGGTTCGGTGGTGGATCGGAAAGCCGACAAAAATCGTGAACTAAGGCCGCCGTCATCGCCCAAAATCCGCGACATGGGACATGCGTCTGTTGGGCGTGATGAACCTCGCGATGTCATACGACGTGTGAGTTGTCCCGGGCCTGAGTGAGTTGTGCGTATCCAAAAGGTTTTGGCAAGGGAGTCAACCGCCATTTTCCGAAATCTTTGAGGCGACGAGAAACCTCCGGCGCCGCTGCGTTCTGGCCTTAAATAAATTTCCACGTCTTCTACTACGGAAAAAACGCGCGGCGATTACGGAAAATCTTCGGCGCATCCCAAATTAAAAAAGCGCGGCGTGCTTTCACACGCCGCGCCGTCATTTCTAAAACCCGTCGCGCGAGATGTCTCGCGCCCACCGCTCACTTCCTTTCCGCCGCTTTCAAGTAACCCTGATCGAGCTTGCCGCAGGACCAGAGCAGGCCGCGCGCGAGGAAGTCGAGATAGCGCGGGTCGCTCACCGTGGCGTTGTTGTGGCCGATGGTGGTGCTGAAGACGCGGGCCTTGCCGTACTCGTTGGCCCACGCCACCACGGTTTCCACGGCCTGCTCAGTGACTTTCTCGGTGCCATCCGCATCCTTGGTTTTCTTTTTGATGATCTGCTTGCCGCGCACGAGCGGGGTGGCGGTGGGGAAGATTTGCACGTTGTTGTAAAGCTCCTCCTTGATCGTGGTCCAGTTGGTGAACCCCGCGGTCGCGGGATGCTGGGCGATGGTGAAGTTCAGTTCAATCGGCTCCTGCGGGCCGTGGCCGCTGGACTGGAGGCCGAGGTAGTCGAACCACGCGGAGCGTTCGTCGCCAGCCTTGGCCTTCGTGCCGGCATTCCCCACGCGATACGAGTGCATGGCACAGTGGAGGTTCACACCCGGCAATCCCGCGCGATGCGGCGCGAGCACGGCGGCGATGACCGCCGGGTCGCTCAGGTCCGCCGCGCACTCGTCGTGGATGACCACGTCGTAGCCCTTCGCGTAATCGGCGTTGCCGAGGATGGCGAGCGGCGGCTTCGTGGATTTGTCGTCGGTGTGAACGAACTCCACGACCACATGCGCGCGTTCTTCGAGACCCTTTTTCAGAATGTCCTTCTGCTTCGCGTAATCATGGCAGCAGCCGCCAGTGATGAGCAAAGCACGCAAGGGCTTCGGCGCGTCCGCACCGCTTACCGACCACGCTGCCAAGATGGAACCGACCAGAACGAACGGAGTGATACGCATAATTTTGTTGTGAGTAGCAGACGTGATAAAAGTCCGGTGCTTCAAACCTTCTCCGGCACCACGTACGGCGCGCGGTAATTGCGGGTCAGCATCGCATTGGCCTTCTCGTTGCCGATGAACTTCTCCGTCTTGCCGTTCATCTTGAGCGGCACGCCGAGGGAAAGTTTTTCCTGCGTGATGTCCACTTCGTTCTTGGCCAGATGCTCGGCCATGCGTCCAAAACTTTCCGCCAGGCCCTTCTGATCTTTCATCGCTTCCTTGATCGCGTCGGGGCTTTGCTTCGCGCCGAGGCGATACGAGATGTTGCCCGTGTGGCAGAGCGCGCTGGAGAGATGGCCTTCGAGAATGTCCGCGTGCAAATCTTCGTGACGGCGCGACTTCACAGCCTTGATGAAGTTCGCGTGATGGTTTTCCGCGCCGCTCCACTTCTTGATCTCCTTGCCGTCCTTGGAATACGCCGTCGCGCTGCTGTAATTGGGAACAGTGACGTATCCGCCTTCGCATTCAATGACACACCCGACGCTCGCGCCTTTCAGCTTGTCCATGTTCTTGGCATCCTTGGCTTCCGGCAGACCGCGCACTTCAAAAATCAACGGAGCCTTCTCATACCCCTGCCAGACGATCTGGGTGTTGGGCGTTTCGCCGTCGTCCACGTAACCGACCCGTCCGCCGAGGCTGATAACGGCGGGGGCCAGTTCCATTTCGCCGAGGAACCAGCGGCAGATGTCCATCTGGTGGATGCCCTGGTTGCCGAGGTCGCCGCTGCCGTAGTCCCAGAACCAATGCCAGTCATAGTGAATGGTGCCAAACTGCGCGTTGGAGGAATTGCGCCGGGGCAGTTCCAGCGGCGCGGGTCCGCACCACAGGTCGTAATTGATGTTCGCCGGAACCGGCTGCGGGCCGGTGGACTTGCCGATGCTTCCGCGCGGTTTGTAGCAAAGACCGCGGGCGATTTCGATCTTGCCGAGGTTGCCCGCCTTGACCCAGTCCACGGCGGCCTGAATGCCAGTGCGCGATGACCGGCTCTGCGTGCCCGTCTGCACGATTTTTTTATACTTGCGCGCAGCTTCCACGATCTTGCGTCCCTCCCACACGTTGTGCGAGACGGGCTTTTCCACATAAACATCCTTGCCCGCCTGAATGGACCAGATCGCGGCCAGCGCGTGCCAGTGATTGGGCGTGGCAATGGAAACGGCATCCACATCCTTGCTTTCGAGCAGCCGGCGAATGTCGGTGAATTCGGCAACCTTGATGTCCTTGTCGCTGAGGCTTTGTGCGCCCCGGCGCAGGACATTGGCATCCACGTCGCACAACGCCGTCATGCGTGCGCCCTCCATTTTGGAGTAGGCGGTGATGTGGCTGCCTCCTTGCCCACGGAACCCGATGACGGCGACGCGCACGTCCGTGTTCGAGCCGGCGACCTGCGACCACGAGCGCGCGGACCAACTGACGGTGGCGGTGGCCAAGGCGGCGCGGGTGAGAAAACTGCGGCGGTTGAGTGTTTTCATGAAATGGGTGGTGAATTTCTCGACTGGAGTGAATGGAAAAATTATTTGGCTGCGGTGTATTCCTTGAAACGCTCGGCGACCTTCGCTTGCTTCTCGTCGCCCTCATGAATG
>JANOAY010000210.1:0-4810 GCA_031411375.1 Pedosphaera sp.
GCCGAGCAGCCACGCCGCGCCGATGCCGAGCGAAATGGAAAACGCCGTGAGCAACGGCAGCGCCAGCGTGGTCGCGATGACGCGCGGCAGGACGAGATAATCCACCGGGTGCGTGGCCAGCGTGCGGAGCGCGTCAATCTGTTCCGTCACGCGCATCGTGCCGATTTCCGCCGCGATGGCCGCGCCGACGCGACCGGCCACCATCAACGCCGTCAGCACCGGGCCGAGTTCGCTGCACATCGAGACGCTGACCAAGGCGAGCGTGCCGGTGTCCATGCGGACTTTGTGAAATTGGAAATACGTTTGCGCGCACAAGACCATGCCGGTGAACGCGCCGGTGATGAAGACCACCGACTGCGACTTCACGCCGATGAAATAGAACTGATAGACGAGGTCGCGCATGTTGACCTTGCCCGTCATGGCGGCGCGGAGGATCTCGCGCGCCAGCAACGCCAGCTCGCCCAAGCCCCGCACCCAGTCGCGGAAGCCGCCTATGCTCATCATCAACATGCGCGTGAACGAATAACAACCGAGTGACGGTTGCGCCAGTGCTTTGCCGCCGGGCGGTTCATCCGGCCGGAATCAGGTTGGCATATTCGGTTCACGTCCATCAGAGCGAAATCTTGCCGGGGAACGGATCAGAAATCTTTGCGCCGTGGAAGGCGCTCCCAGTGCCCGGTCCGCCTCAACGCAGCTTTTGCAGGAAGTGCTCGAAGAAGTCGTAGAGCCGGGCGTTGGATTCCTCGTCGGGCGAATGCTCTTTGCGATTGGTCATGGCCACGCGGTTGGTCTGGCCGAGCAACTGGTTCACGGCCACCGCATGATTCAACGTCGTCCAGCGCGACACCGGATCTTCCGCACCACCGGAGACGAGGAACGGGCGCGGCGCAATCAGCGCGTGCAACTCATGCAGATCGCGCCTGCGCTCGATCATCGTCCGGTAGGCGCCGGTGCGCGGATTCTCCGCTGTTGGGATTCCGGGCCGTCGCGTGCGGTTCGCTTCGAGTCCGAGATACCACGGCTCCCAATAGTTCACGTTCGAGCGCGTTTCATCGAACACGATGCCCGGATCACTGACGGCCACGAGCGCGAATTTCTCCCAGAGTGCGCCGGCGAAGAGCGCCCACTTGCCGCCGTAGCTGTGGCCGACCACGCCGATGCGCGTGCGATTCACTTGCGGCAAATTCGCCAGCGCGTGCCAGCAGTTCGCCGCCACGTAAGCATGAAATGAAAGCGGCTGGCACAAGGCCGCGCCGGTCTCGGGTTTCCACGCGTTGCCGCCCGGCGTGCCGATGGAGAGGGTCACGAAACCGCGTCGCGTGAGTTGCAGTGCGTAGTCGCGGAAGGGTTGCTTGGGATTGAGTCCGACGCTCGTTTCCGGCTCGTAGTAAACCACCAGCGCGGCGGGGAACGGTCCCGCGCCTTCCGGAAGCAGGAGCCAGCCTTCGCCCGTCTGGCCCGGCGCAATCTCCACGCGCACGCGGCGCTGTGTGAAAGACTCGCGGTTGGTTTCAGAAAGCGTTTCGACTTTCGGCTGCTCGATCATTTTCGGCCACGGTCCCATCAGCTCATGCCATTCGCGCAGAATTTCCGCGCGGCGTCGCGGCCAGTCCTGGGCGCGGCGCACGGAGGTTCCGTCCGCGAATAACAACGGCGAGCGCAATGATGTGGCCGCGACGGCGAACTCCTGCGGCGGTTGGAAAGACGGCGCAAGGGCGGGCGAAATGGCTCCGTTGCTCGCCAGGCCCATCCCCAAAGCGGCAACCAGCAACATCCGTATGACCGCGCATCGGCACCACCGTGACATGCCCGCAACCTAACCAGAGGCGAACCATTCCACGAGCGGCGAGCGTGTAAATTTCTCGAACGGCCTGGAACCATGCGCCGCATCTGATTCACTGCAAGCTGTTTCATTTTGCAATTTTGGCTCCGCGAGGCTCGCTTTTGGCGCTGCCGCGCCACACACTCCGCCCATGCGAATTCTCATCGTGGAGGATGAGGCGCGGCTGGCTGATTCGATTGCGCGCGGGCTGCGCGAGGAAGGCTTTGTCGTCGAGGTGTCTCACGACGGCGAGGACGCGCTACATCGGCTGCGCAACGAACCGTTCGACCTCGCGATCCTCGACGTGATGCTGCCGGAGCGTGACGGCTGGGCGGTGCTCGGCACGTTGCGCGCGGAGCGGCGGGCCATCCGCGTGCTCATGCTCACGGCGCGGCAGTCGGTCGAGGACCGCGTGCGCGGCCTGGAGGCGGGCGCGGATGATTATCTCGTGAAGCCCTTCGCCTTCGCGGAACTGCTGGCGCGCGTGCGCGCGGTGCTGCGACGTCCAGTCGCGGAGGAATCGTTGCACCTGCATCATGCGGATTTGGAACTGGATTACCGCGCACGCACCGTGACGCGCGCCGGGCAGGCGCTCGCGCTGTCGGCGAAGGAGTTTGCCGTGCTGGCGTTTCTGCTGCGGCATCCGGGCGAAGTCATCAGCCGCACGCGGCTGGCCGAGGAGGTGTGGGATGAGAACTTCGATTCCTTCAGCAACGTGATCGATGTCACGCTCTCGCATCTGCGCGCGAAGGTGGACAAGGGTTTCGCCACGCCGCTCATTCACACCGTGCGCGGCGCGGGGTACGTGTTGAAGGCGGAAGGAAAGGAGGGCGCATGACGGTGGGTGGTGGTTTTTGTCGCGCGGCGACAAAACAAGCCCGCGTCCACCGGGCGACCCGACAACCCGGCCAGCGAGACGTGCCTGGCGGTTCCCTCGCGGCGCGACGGCTCGCCGCGCGAGCCGTTCCACCACTCCAACATGAAAACTTTTTCACCCGCGTTTCACTCGCCTTTCACCCGCACGCCGCGACGCTGAACTGATGAGCACCTTGCGCCAACGGTTGCTGACCACGCTCCTCGCCTGGCTCGCGCTGGTGCTGTCGGTGTTCAGCGTGGTGGTGTTCCTGGTCGCGCGCCAGACGCTGCTCGGCGACGCGGATCAGTTCGTGCGCGACAAGGCGTTCATCCTTGGCAGCCAGGTAAATCCGCTGTTCCCCACCGGCCTGGCCACGGACGACAAACCGTGGCGCGGAGATCGTTACACCGGCTTCGGCCAGACCTTCGACGCCGAATGGAACGTGCTCTACAAAAGCGCGCGCCTCGCGCAGCCCATCGTGCCGACGGAGGAGATCAAACGTCTGGCCTCGCATCCCCTCGGCGTGCTCGTCCACGACGCGACGGGGCCGGACGGCGCGCGCTACCGCATGGCCACGGTGCGGATCGAGCATCAGAAAAAATTCGTCTGCTACTCGCAGGTTGGCATTTTGATCCGTGACCGTGACCGTCCGTTGCGGCAGTTGATTTTCTGGCTGGCCGGCGGAAGCGCCGCCGCCCTGCTGCTGGCGGGGCTGGGCTTGAATTTTCTCATCCGCCAATGGAACGCGCCGCTGGCCGCGCTCAGCGACACGGCGCGGAAGGTGAATCTCGGCAGTCTCGGACGGCAGCGCTTGTTCGCGCCGTCGGACGCGCCGGAACTCGCCACGCTCACCACCGCCTTCAACGAACTGCTCGACCGCCTCGAAGCTGCGCACGCCAGCCAGCATCGTTTCGTGGCCGACGCCTCGCACGAACTCCGCACGCCGCTCGCCGCGCTGCGGGCGGAGATTGAAGTCGCGTTGCGCCGCGAGCGCGCGCCCGCTGATTACCAGCGCACGCTCGACTCGAACCGCCACGAACTGGAGCGCCTTTCCAGCCTCGTGGAAAATCTTCTCGCCCTCGCCGCGCTCGACGCCAGCCAGCCTGCGCGCGCGAAAGCACCTGTGGATCTCGCGCTCATCTGTCGCGATGTGGCGGAGCAACTCTCACCGCTCGCCGCCGCGCAGAACGTGCGGCTGCAATTGGAACTCGCGGAGAACGTCACGATTCCTGGCGATGTGTTTTCGCTGGAACGCGCCGTGCGCAACCTCGTCGAGAACGCCATCCGCCACACGCCGGCGAGCGAGCAGATTGTGATTCGCGCGGGCCTGCATGGAACTGTGGCCAGTGTGGAAGTCAGCGACGCGGGCGTGGGCATTGCGCCGGAACATCTGCCGCATCTCTTTGAGCGATTCTACCGCGTGGACACGGCGCGCACGCGCACGCATGGCGGCGCGGGCCTGGGGCTGTCCATCGTGAAGGCCATCGTCGAGGCGCACGGCGGCACGGTGTCCGTGGAGAGCAAACTGGGCGCGGGCAGCACGTTCGCCCTGCGGCTGCCGATGTCCTGACGGAGCGCGGGTTTGCAACCCGCAGCACTGTGAAATGGAGAGCAGTGTTCGCAGATTCCAACGCCATCGGCTGGCGCACATTGCTGCGGGTTGAAAACCCGCGCTCCGCCAACCTAAAAACTTTTTCATGCGGCGTTCACGTTCGTTTAAGTCGCGCGCGCACACTCTGCGCGCATGAAAACACGAGGCGCACTGGTTCCCCTTCGCCGTTTCGCACTGCTCCTGCTGCTGCTCGCGGCGGCGCGCGGTGAGGCGCAGTTCGCGCTGGACTGGTTCACGTTCGATGGCGGCGGTGGTGCGAGCGCGGGCGGCACTTACACGCTGCACGGCACCATCGGCCAGCCGGACGCGGCCGCTTCGAGCGGTGGGAACTACGAAGTGCAGGGCGGTTTCTGGCCCGCCTTCACCGCGCCGTTCACGAATCCGCCTGCGCTGCGTATCGCACGCGACGGCGCGAACGTGTTGCTCGCCTGGCCGGAACCGTCGCCGGGCTTTCAACTCCAAAAATCTTCGAGCCTCACTGCGCCCGACTGGACGGACGTGGTCGCGCCGCCCGCGGTGA
>JANOAY010000211.1:0-1986 GCA_031411375.1 Pedosphaera sp.
GCGCAGCGCCTGGGCTACGCCGAGACGCCGCCCGACCTCGACGTGGACGGCCACGACGCGGCGCACAAGACGGGCATTCTCGCCTCGCTCGCGCATGGCTTCTGGGTGAACCCGAAGCAGATTTACACCGAAGGCATCCGGCACATCACGAAGCTGGACATCGCGTTTGCGGAGAAGCTGGGCTACACGATCAAACTTTTGGGAATCGTTAAGAAGTGCAAGGTCCAAGGTCCAAAGTCCAAGGTCGTTTGCGCGCCGATTCAAGTTTCGGTTTATCCCACGCTCGTGCCGAACACGCATGTACTCGCCAGCGTGAATCAGGTGTTCAACGCCATCCTCGTCCGTGGCGACATCGTGGGCGACACGCTTTACTACGGACGCGGCGCGGGTCAGGACGCGACGGCGAGCGCGGTCTTGAGCGATCTCGCGGACGCGGCGCTCGACTTGAAGCTCGGCACCAAGAGCCGCATTCCGCCGTTCGTCCCGCACGAGCGTGAGGGCGCGGTGCTGCCGATGGACGAGGTGATCTCGCGCTACTACGTGCGGCTGAACGTGGCTGACCAGCCCGGCACGATGGCGAAAGTGGCGACCATTCTGGGCGACGCGAAGATCGGCATCTCATCGGTCATTCAGCCCGAGGGCCATGTGGGCGATATTGTTCCATTGATTTTGATGATTCACGACGCGACGAACGCGGCGATGAACAAAGCCCTGGCAAAAATTGCCCGGCTTCCGGTGGTCAAAGGAAAGCCGGTGATGATTCGGGTGGAGAGTTTTGAGTAAGCCGCGCGACGAGCGCCCAACAACCTTATGAGTTCGAATGCAAACTGGCCCGGCGTGATCCGCCGCTACGCTGAATATCTGCCCGTCACGGCGGAGACGCCTGTCGTCACGCTGAACGAGGGCAACACGCCGCTCATCGCCGCGCCGAATTTTGTCGAAGCTATCGGTGGAAAATTTTCGCTCTTCCTTAAATACGAAGGGCTGAACCCGACCTGCTCGTTCAAGGATCGCGGCATGACGCTCGCCGTGTCAAAGGCCAAGGAGCGCGGCGCGGAAGTCGTCATCTGCGCCAGCACGGGGAACACGTCGGCGTCCGCCGCTGCTTACGCGGCGCGCGCGAAGATGAAGTGCGTGGTGCTGCTGCCGCACGGCAAGATCGCGCTTGGGAAGCTCGCGCAGGCTTTGATGTACGGCGCAACGACCATTTCGATTGAAGGCAATTTTGACGAAGCGCTGCGCATTGTGCGTGAACTTGGCGAGACGGGAAAAGTGGAAGTGGTGAACAGCATCAACCCCGTGCGCATCGAGGGGCAGAAGACGGCGGCCTTCGAGATTTGCGATGCGCTCGGTGACGCGCCGGACTTTCATTTCCTGCCCGTGGGCAACGCCGGCAACATTACGGCCTACTGGAAGGGCTACAAAGAATATCACGCGGCGGAGAAGGCCGACACGTTGCCGCGCATGTTTGGTTTTCAAGCGGCGGGCGCCGCGCCCATCGTGGACGGAAAAGTGATTGCCGATCCGCAGACAGTCGCGACGGCGATTCGCATCGGCAATCCCGCGAGCTGGCAGGGCGCGAAGGACGCGATTCAGGAATCTGCCGGACACATTGACAAGGTGACGGACGAGGAAATTCTCGCCGCTTACAAACTCATCGCGCGCTGCGAAGGCATCTTCGTGGAACCCGCGTGCGCCGCGCCGCTGGCCGGACTGATCAAGTGCGTGCAGGCCGGGATGATTCCCGAAGGCAGTTTGATTACGGCCACAATGACGGGCCACGGTTTGAAGGACCCGGATACCGCCATCAGCACCGCCGGCTTCGCGCCGACCGTGGTGCCGGCGACGAAAGAGGCGGTGATGAAGGTGATCGGGTTGTAAGCGAGATTCCCCGGAGCGCGGGTTTTCCAACCCGCCGCAACGTCCCCAAATAGGGCGCGGAATAACTTGCGAACACCTTACACCATCGCACCTTGCTGCGGGGTG
>JANOAY010000212.1:0-11242 GCA_031411375.1 Pedosphaera sp.
GGTGCGCAGGCGCGCGGGTTTCTCCAACTGGCTGCTCGCCTGTTGCAGACGCAGGTTGAAAACTTCCTGCCGCAGGTCGCGGCCCTTGGCCGTCAGTTCCTGCACCGTCAAATCCTTCAGTTCCGTGTACTTCATAAAAGAAAGCGCCGACGTTTGGGCGTCGGCGTAATAGTTCATCAACCGTGAGTGTGACGGGAAATCATCTTCGTGCGGATGCACAGCTTCGTCGCGGCGAGGCGCAAGGACTCGCGAGCAATCGCTTCCGGCACGCCGTCCACTTCAAACAGCACGTTCGCCGGGCGGATGACCGCGACCCACGATTCGAGCGGGCCTTTGCCTTTGCCCATTCGCGTTTCAAGCGGCTTCTTGGTGTAAGACTTTTGGGGGAAGATGCGAATCCAGACCTTGCCACGGCGCTTCATGTTGCGGTTGATGGCGACGCGCGCGGCTTCGATTTGCTTGGTGTCGAGCCAGCAGCGTTCGAGGGCCATGAGGCCGTACTCGCCGAAGGCAACGGTGTTGCCGCTCGTCGCAAGGCCCGCGCGACTGCCGCGGTGCATCTTCCGAAACTTCACTCTTGCTGGCTGCATTGGCATAAAATTTTTCTTTCGCTGAACGTCGCAAAAACACCCTCACACGGAGTTGGTTTGCGGTAATCTCTTACCCGATAAAAAACGCCGGAGCAGCTTGCGCACGCTTCGGCCCGGCCCGTTTCCCATCAACGGAGCGCGGAACATAGCCAGCCGCAAATTGGTGTGCAACAGGTTTTTCGGTGCTCTGGGTTGAAATGTTTTTCCGCGTCCCGGAGCGCGGGTTTTCCAACCTGCGGCGCGCTGCTCGGGCATCGGATGCTAAAAGTTCTGAAGACGTTCCGAATTGATTCATTTGCGACCGGGCGCAACCTAATGCCCGCATCGTTGTCGAACCAAAGGCCAATATGGACTGCGGTGGCAAGCGAAGCTCCACACCGCTTTCTGACGCGCCAGCAAGTGCCACAGCGGTGTCGCGCTTCAAAACGCCGCACGAAAACTTCGATGCGTGGGTCTGGTCCCGTCCAATTTGACTGTGAGAGCCATGTTCTTCCCAACTTACCGCCGCGGATTCAGCACCAGGTTCCCGATGAAAAATTCCACCATCCGCTCGCGTCCGAGCGAGACGTGTCCATGGTCGGGACCGACCTGCACTTCAAAACTCTTCTTCGCCTTTTGCAGCGCCGCAATCAGTTGCATGGCGTTGTTTGGATGCACGTTGTCGTCCGCCGTGCCGTAGAAAATCATCAGCCGCCCCTGGAGGTTGGTAATGTAATTCGCCGGATTCGCCGCGTCGTAGCCGAGTTTGTTTTCCTGCGGCAACCCCATGTAGCGCTCGGTGTAAATCGTGTCGTAGTTGCGGAAATCCATCACGCCCGCCGACGCGCACGCGGCGTGAAACACGTCCGGGTAACGCATTAGCGCCAGCGCCGACGCCGTGCCGCCATACGACGTGCCGAAGATACCGACGCGTTTGCGGTCCACGTAGCGACGTTGCCCGAGGAACTTCACGCCTGCCGCCTGGTCATCGATCTCCGGCTGCCCGAGCTTCAGGTAAATCGCGTCGAGGAATTTCTTCCCGCGCCCGCTGGCACTGCGCGAGTCGAGCGTCGCCACTAGAAAGCCATACTCGGTGAGCAGATTCGGTGTGGTGAAAGTTTCCCGCGCGCCTGTCGTGGCCGGTCCGGCATATACGCTCACGAGCAGCGGATATTTTTTGAAGTGCGAGCGGAAGTTCGACGGGAAATGCAGCATCCCGTAAAGGTCCGTCTCGCCGTCCGCTGCCTTGAAGCTGAACAGTTCCACTTTCTTCAGACCCAGCTTCTTGAAGCCGGTCAATTCACTGCGCGCCAGTTCCGCGACCCTTGAGCCATCCGCCGCCATCAGTTGCGTGAAGGGCGGTTCGTCATGCGTCTGCGCCACGTCGATGAAATGCTTCCCATCCGGCGCGACATCCACGGTGTGATGAAAGCGTGGGTCGGTCAGGCGCTGATCGTTCTGCCCGTCGAGTCCGACGCGATGAAGCTGAAGCTTCATCGGATTGTCGCCATCGCGCGCCATGTAATAGAGCACGCCCGCGTCCTCATCCACGCGCACGAGGTTCGCGACTTCAAACGTCGAGTGTTGCGTGACTGGCGTGATCAATTTCCCGCCGAGGTCGTGGAGATAAAAATTTGCCCAGCCGTTGCGCTCGGAAGTCCAGAGGAAGCGCTTGCCGTCTTTGAGAAAGCGCATCGGCGGTGAATTTTCCGTCCAACTCTCGGGCCATTCCTCGCGCACGATGACACGGACTTTTCCCGTGGCCGCGTCCGCCGCGCACAACTCCATGATGTTCTGCCGTCGGTTCGTGCGATGGAATAGCAGTTCGCCCTCGCGCGACCACGACACGCCATAGACGTAGTGGCCCACGACTGAATCCTCGAACTCCTTTCCGTCCCGGGTGTCCACGCGCACGGTTTGCTTCGCTGCCAGATCGTAAATGAAAATGTCCACCAACGGATTCGCCGCGCCCGCCTTGGCATAAGGCTCGATGTCCGCCGTGCTCACGATTTTCGTCTGCTCCAGTTGCAAGTAGAAATCCGGCACCTTGCTTTCATCGAAACGATAGAACGCCAGCTTCTGGCTATTCGAGGACCACCACATCGCCGTGCTCTGAAACAGTTCCTCGCCGTACACCCACGACGCCGAGCCGAACTTCACGCGCGTCTTCGCATTGCCTTCCGTGGTCACGGCGATCTGATTCGTGTCGTTGGTGGAGCGCAGCCAGACGTTGTGATCACGATAGCGCGCGGTGAACTGGCCGTCCGGCGATTTGGCAGAAGTGTATTGCCGTCCGCGCGCGGGACGCGGCGGCGCATCGCTGCGTCGTGAAGCGCGGGGCGCAGGCGCATTCATCGGCAACTCCGTGGCCGTCCGCGCCGCGATGTCGTAGCGGAAATTCTTCCCATCCTGGCGATAGTCAAACGCCTGTCCGCCGTTCGTCCACGTCACCGAGAGCGCGCCGGACTTGTAGAGGTTGGTCGCCGCGCGACTAACCTGTTCGTAGCGTTCGTAACCGGGCAACGAACGCAGCCGGTCCTGGGCGAACACGAGTTGCGGCGCGAGCGAAATGGCGATGAGCGCCACGAAAAGAATTTTGGCGAAGTGCATATTGCGACGCGCGCGAGCATGGGCGCGACCTGTCCGGAGTGCAAGCAGCCCAGACGGAGCGCGGACATTCCTGTCCGCAGCAAGCCGCTGAGTGGTGAGGCGCTTTGATTATCTGATGTGACCCGCAGTTCGTGGCTCGCTGCGGACAGGAATATCCGCGCTCCGGCGGGTCTGGAAAAATAATTTCAAACAAACCGCCGCCTCCGGCATCTTACGCTCATGCAATGGTTCCGGGTGCTTCTGTTCCTCGTGCTGGCCGCTTCCACGGCCTGGGCGCAGGTCGATCAGTTTCAGTTTCGCAATCCCACGCGCGCGCTTGGCAACAAGAAGCACACACGCGTCCGCCTCGTCCTCTCGCACGAGACCGCGCGTCCTGGCGACACCATCACCGCTGGCGTGGAACTCACGATGGACCAGGGCTGGCACACCTACTGGAGCAATCCCGGCGAGTCTGGGCAGGCCACGGAGATTCATTGGAACCTGCCCGCCGGATTGTCCGCTGGTGAAATCCAGTGGCCGGTGCCGGAGAAGTTCGTCTCACCGGACGAGTTGAAGCTCACGACCTACGTTTTCCACTACCGCGCCGTTCTGCTCGTGCCGTTGAAAATTTCGGCTGACGCCGGCGTTGGCGAGCGTGACCTGAGCGCGCTGGTGAAATGGCTGGAATGCGAAATCGCCTGCGTCCCCGGCAGCAACACCGTGCGCGGCACGCTGCTCATCACCAACGAGTCGCGCCTGAGCAGCGACACGAATTTCTTCGCCGAGGCGCAACAGCGTCTGCCTGAGAAAAAATCTCCGGGCACCGCCACCGCAAACTGGGACGCGCCCGCCGACACAGCCAAGCGCGCGCTCCTCGTCGAGTGGAAGGCCGGCGCGACCGAGTCGGACTTTTTCCCCTACACGAACGCGCTCGCCACGATTTCACCGAAGACCATTGTGGCCACAGCTTCTCCCACTCTGGCCTTGCTTCGCAAAACCGCTGAACGCTCCGGCGCCGCCTGGCCTAAAGAAATCACCGGCCTCTTGATTCGCAAAGAAGGCGAACGCCTCGCGGGCTACGAAGTGACGTTGCCGCTCGCCGAAGCCGCGACCTCGGGCGTCGGTGCCGTCTCCAGCAAATCCACCTGGGTCTGGTTTCTCTACGCCTTCATCGGCGGACTCATTCTCAACATCATGCCCTGCGTGCTGCCCGTCATCGCGCTGAAGATTCTCGGCTTCGTGAATCAGAGCCGCGAAACGCCGGGCCGCGTGAAGACGCTCGGCCTGCTCTACACGCTTGGCGTCGTCGTCTCTTTTCTTGTGCTGGCAGGCGTCGTCATCGGCGTGAAGGCGGCGGGGCAGAAGGCGGGTTGGGGCCTGCAATTCAGCAACCCGTATTTCATCGTCGCCCTCACCGTCATCGTCACGCTGGTGGCGCTGAACCTGTTCGGCATTTTTGAAATTACCCTCAGTGGCGGCGCGATGAGCGCGGCGGGCGCAGCCTCGTCGCGGCACGGCAGCGCGGGCGCGTTCATGAATGGCGTGCTCGCCACGGTTCTCGCCACGCCTTGCACCGCGCCGTTTCTCGGCGCGTCGCTGGGCTTCGCGTTCGCGCAACCGGCGCACATGATTGTGCTGTTCTTCATCGTCATCGCACTCGGACTGGCGTCGCCGTACTTGCTGCTGAGTTGGAATCCCAAGTGGTTAAAATTTCTCCCCAAGCCCGGCGCGTGGATGGAGCGTTTCAAAATCGGCATGGGCTTCCCGATGCTCGCGACCGCGCTCTGGCTGCTGAATCTCACGACCACCTTCTACGGCGACCGCGCTTGGTGGCTCGGCGTGTTCCTCGTCTTCGTCGGCGCGGCGGCGTGGATGTTCGGCACGTTTGTCCAACGTGGCGGTTCACACCGTGCGCGCGGCTTGGTCGTCGCGCTCGTCTTGCTCGGCGCGGGCTACGTGTGGGCTTTGGAGACAGAATTGAAATGGCGTTCGCCCGATGCCAAGAGCGAGGGCAAGAACACGCTCGCCCTCGCGCCCGCCGGCTACGACTGGCAGCCGTGGAGTCCCGACGCCGTCGTGCAAGCCCGCGCCGCCGGGCGCGTCGTGATTGTGGACTTCACCGCCAAGTGGTGCCCGACCTGCAACACCATCGTGAAGCCCGCGCTCGCCAGCAACTCCGTGCGCGCCAAGCTCAAGGAAATCTCCGCCGTCGCGCTGCTGGCCGACTACACGACCTTCCCCGACGTCATCACCACAGAGTTGGAAAAGTTCCAGCGTGCCGGCGTGCCGCTGGTGCTCGTGTATCCGAAGGATGGCTCGAAACCGCCGCTCGTTCTCCCCGAGGCGCTAACGCCGGGCATGGTGGTCGAGGCCTTGACGCAGGCAATGAAGTAGTCCTCGAAAGCGGCGCTGAAGCGCCGCTCTCCATTCTAACTCAACCCGGGCTTCTCTCTCCTTGACGCCAACGCTCTGCCGGGCAAAGTAAGCGTCATGGATTCCAATTGGGCCTCTGAAAACATTCAGACCATCCGCACGCTCATGGAGCGGTCCGCGCTCTACCGCCGCGCGCTCGCGCCGGTGATGATGAGCGCGGGCGTCATCGGACTTGTCGCCGCCGCCGTCGCACACTTCGTGCCGGTGAGTTCCAATCGCAGCTTCGCGCTCTACTGGGTGGGCGTCTCGCTGGTCACGTCCGTGGTTTCGTTTCTCCTCGTGCGCCGCCAGGCGTTGCGCGACCAGGAACCCGTGTGGTCCTCGCCCACGCGCCGTGTGACCGAGGCGTTGCAACCATCGTTCATCGCGGGCGGCGCGGTGGCCGTGATGCTGGTCGTGTGGGACGCCCAACTCGGTGTCGCATCCTGGCACGCGGCGGCGGCGTGGGTGCTGCTTTACGGTTGCGCCTTGTGCGCGGCGGGATTCTTCACTCCGCGCGGCGTGAAATTATTCGGTCGCGCCTTTGTTTATGCGGGCTGCGGGCTGCTTTTGATTTCCCCGATTCCCATCGGCGACACGCGGCAGAACGCCCACTATGTGATGGGCTTTTTCTTTGGCGCGCTGCACCTCGCCTACGGCATCTACCTCTACTTCACCGAACGCCGGAACCGCGCGTGAATCCGGAACCGTTTCTCAATCTCGACCGGGTCATTCACGAGAAGGGCCGGCTCGCGATCATGTCCATGCTCGCCGCCGCGCCGGAGATGCCCTTCCGCGAAATCCGCGACACGCTCAAGATGACCGACGGCAACGTCACGGCCCACCTCCGCACCCTGCACGAGGCCGGTTACGTTTCTTCGACCAAGAGCATGGAGGAGGGGCGTGGCCTGACCACCTACTCCCTGACCGCCACCGGCCGCAAGGAGTTCGCCGCCTACCTCGACCTGCTGGAAGACATCGTCGCCCAGACGAAGAAAAAGTAAGAAATCTTTTGAACACATCTCCAGGGTCGCAGTCATACACTTTGTAATGCAAAGTAACTTATGGAAACGATATTGACCCAGGGCAGGAGCGCGGACCGCCGAGTTCGCGCGTTCAATTCGCCAGACGTTGGCGCGCTGGCTACGGCTCTCAAACCCACGGCCGCCGCGAACGAGAGTGAACGCGGTCCAAGTCCACGGAGACACGCGGACTCGGCGGTCCGCGCTCCGATGCGCGTGCTGCGCGCCACCCACCTTGGCATGTGCTTCGGCGTGCGCGATGCCATCGCCCTCGCGCACGACACGGCGCGCCAGCAGCCCGTGACCGTGCTCGGCGAACTGGTGCACAACGAAACCGTGCTCGCCGATTTGCAGTCGCGCGGCGTGCGCTTTGCCCGGTTGCCTGAAGATGCGGTCACGGAAACCGTGATGATTACCGCACACGGCACGTCCGACCGGATGCGGGCGCGGCTGCATGAGGAGGGATTCAATGTCGTCGAGTCCACTTGTCCGCTGGTTCATGTCGCGCACCGCGCGCTGCGGGAACTGGTGGCGGCAGGCTTTCATCCCATCATTATTGGCCAGCGCCAACACGTCGAAGTGCGCGGGATGACGGGCGACCTCGACGCGCACGATGTCGTGCTGACGGAGCAGGACGTGGAGCAGCTTCAGCCGCGCGCGCGCCTCGGCATCGTCTCGCAAACCACGCAGCCCATTGAACGCGTGCGCCATCTTGTGCAACTCATCCGCGCGCGCTTTCCCGCTGCCGAAGTCCGCTTCCGCGACACCGTTTGCCAGCCGACCAAGCAGCGCCAGTCCGCCGCCATCGAACTCTCGCAACAGTGCGACGTGGTCGTCGTCATTGGTGGCATGCACAGCAACAACACGCGTGAACTTGTCGCGACCTGTTCGCGACACTGCACCCGCGTACATCACGTTCAGCACGCCGCCGACTTGCGGGCCGAGTGGTTTCGCGATGCTGAGACCGTCGGCGTCACCGCTGGCACTTCGACTCCTGATTCAACCATTGCCGAGGTGGAGCAATGGTTGCGCGAGTTCACACCCACCGAACAACTCACGGAGCACGCATGAAACACTGGCTGAACTACTTCGAGCACAACCGCGACCATCGTCGCGTCATCCCGTGGCGCGATGAAATCAACATTGAGCCACGGCTGGTGAAGCCGTTCATCCGCTCGCTGCAACGCTTTCAAATCGGCGAGAGCGGGGAAGGCCGGCACCTGCGCGCGGCGGCGAACACCACCGGCGATCTCGCTTACATCAAGGCCATCGACCTGTTCATCAAGGAGGAGCAGGAGCACGCGCGGCTGATGGCGGAGATTCTCAAACGCCTGCACGCGCCGCTGCTCACGAGCCATTGGAGTGACGGCTGTTTCATTTTGCTGCGCCGGCTCTTTCGGCTGAAGCAGGAGCTGATGGTCTTGCTCACGCCGGAGATCATCGCGAAGCGTTACTTCCGCCTGCTGCACGACCGCGTGGACGACGCGAGCGTGCAGGCGGTGTGCGCACAAATCCTGCACGACGAAGAAGGGCATGTGGCGTTCCACGTTGATTACCTGCGGCGTGCTTTTGCGAAGCTTTCCCTGCCGTCCCGCGTGCTGTTGCGCGGTGCGTGGCGCGTGCTGTTCCGGCTTTCGGTGCTGGTGGTGCTGCTGGATCACCGTTCGCTTCTGAAAGCGTGCGGTGTTTCCATCGCCACTTTCTGGTGGGACTGCGAACTGATGTTCGATGACGTGGCGGCGCAGATTTTTGCCTTCGCGCCGAGCGGAGCGCAGGCAGCGGCACCGGCAGCGGAACCGATTGTTTGAGCGAGGAGACTTGGAGGAATCATGGAACCAGTCGGCATCATTGTTATCACAGCCACCTTCGTCTTCGTGTGCCTCGCGGTGTTGAGCGCGGTGGCGGGCGTCATCCTCTGGTCACGGGAGCGCACGCGGTTCCTGGGGCCGTTCGTCACGTTCGTGCCCACGCTGGCCTTGCTGGGCGCATCGGGCGGTTCCTGGATTTTGGCGCTGCTCACGGCGCGGGTGGCCGGGTCATCGCCGGATGCGCCGTGGCTGGCCTGGCTGGTGGGGCTGGGCCTTGGCGGTGTGGCGGGCGCGCTGCTGGGATGGTCGTTGAGCAAGAGGAAGCAGGGAGCCGCGCGCTGAGACTTTTATGAAAATGCCATTCAACGCTTTGCCAACTTCGCTGTCGAACCGCCGATGACCACGCCCGCTCACGCGCTGCCGCCGCTCGCCCTTGGGCAGATTCCCACGCTGCTGCGCGGCGAGCCGGGGCCGATTCAACTGTGGATCGGCGACTGGCGCGCGTCGCGTGTGCTGCTCTACGCCGCCGTGACTGTGGCGGGCACGGCGGCGTTTGGCCTGGTGCTGGGTGCGTGGCGTGACCCGATGCAGGGCGTGTACACCGCCATCAAATTTCCGCTCATCGTCCTGCTGACCGCGCTGGGCAACGGCCTGCTGAACGGAATGCTCGCGCCTCTGCTCGGCACCAACATCAGCTTCCGGCAATCGCTGCTCGCGGTGCTGATGAGTTTCACCATCGCGGCGGCGGTGCTGGGCGCCTGCGCGCCGCTGATCTATTTTGCGATTTGGAACGCGCCGAAATTTTCCGGTGCGCTCGCCGGCACCGCGCTGACCATCCACAGTTTTATCTACTTAGGACTCGTGGCGGCGATGGCGGTGGCGGGCATCGCGGGCAACGTGCGCTTGCTGCAACTGCTCCGCCGACTCAGCGGCAACGAGGGCGCGGCGCGGCGCACGCTTTTTGCGTGGCTGGCGGGGAACTTGTTTCTCGGGAGCCAGCTTGCGTGGATCGCGCGGCCGTTCGTCGGTGCGCCGCATCTGCCGGTCGAGTTTCTGCGCCAGAACGCGCTGGAGGGAAATTTCTACGAATCCTTCTGGCGGCACTGGCTGCAGATTTTTCAGTGAACTAGCCCATGAGAAGAATATGAACGAACCACAACCGTCCGCTACCCCGCCGCCTATTCCGCCCACGATCAATGCCGCGCTCCCGCTCGGTGAGCATCCCGATGACCGCCTGCCCATCACCGGCCCGGTGACGGCGGTGGAGGCGATGCTGCGCCAGCCACGGCGGATGCTGTTCCAACTGCGGCAGTCTGGCGCGGCGAAAATCATCGCGGGCCTGCTGCTCGTCGCCGTGCTGTGCGCGGCGGTGTATGGCCTCGTGGTCGGCAGCTTTGCAGGCGGTGAGCAATACTGGATTGCACCGGTGAAAATTGTCGGCGGCATGGTGGTGGCCGCGCTGATCTGCCTGCCGAGCCTCTACATTTTCTCGTGCCTGGCCGGCTCGCAGGCGCGGCTCGCGGAAGTGTTCGGCCTCGTCGTGGGACTGCTCGTGCTGACCACGATTCTGCTCATCGGTTTTGCACCGGTGGCGTGGGTGTTTTCGCAATCCACCAATTCCATCACGGCGATGGGCTTCCTGCACCTCGCGTTCTGGGCGGTGGCCACGTTCTTCGGCTGGCGCTTTTTGAAGAACGGTTTCACGCACCTCAGCGCGCAGAGCATGGGCGCGCTCTACGTGTGGATTTGCATCTTCGTCCTCGTGTGTTTGCAAATGACCACGGCGCTACGCCCCATCATCGGCACGAGCGAAGATTTCTTTCCGAAGGAGAAAAAGTTTTTCCTCGCGCACTGGTTTGAAGTGCTGGAGCAGCGCCCGGCGCAGAAATAGTTTTCCATGACCGCGCGCGATATCCAGCTCCGCCGCCGGCTCCGCCGCTGGACATGGCTGCTCATCATCGGCCTCGTGGTGAGCGGCGTGACGGCGATGCCGTTGCAAACCGAGTTGGAACTCATGGCGCGCTGGTGCGGGGCAGGGGAGCTGTCGCCCGCGCAAGCGACCTCCGGCTTTGTGAAGTGGATTGTCATCGTGCGTAACGGACTGCGTGAGACGAATGTGAAGTTTCCCTTCCTTGCCTACGGCACGGACTGGCTGGCCTTTGCGCACATCGTCATCGCCATCGCGTTCGCGGGTGCGCTACGGCATCCGGTGCGGAACCTCTGGCTGTTTCAGTTCGGCATGATCGCCAGCGTGCTGATCATTCCTTGGGCGTTGATTACTGGCGAGGTGCGCGGGATTCCGATTTATTGGCGGCTGATTGATTGCAGTTTTGCGCTCGGTGGTTTTGTCCCGTGCTGGCTGTGTCACCGCTGGGCGCGGGAGCTGGAGCGCACGCATGCGGAGGGGCGTGGAAATTTTTAACCACGGATTGCGCGGATGAAAATGGTCCTCATGGCCTTCACCCAACCGTCATCAAATTAAGATTTGCCTTCCATTTTTCACGCCGCAATTCTCTGCCCACGCATGGCACAATCGATTTTTCACCCCAGCATTGAAGGCGCGCAGCACGGAGCGAAGAGCCTCCCGGACTTTCTCGACTACGCCCGGCTCGCCGGCGCGAGCGGCGCGCAGCCCTCGAACTACATGCTGCACGGAGGAAAACTTTTTAAGAGCGCGAAGGAAATCCAGGACGCCTTCGCCCAGCGCGGCATGACGCTCGACGGCATTTCCGCGCACTGTCCGTTCTGGGTTCACACCAGCGCTTGGACCGGCACGCGCAGTGGCAATCCTTTCATCCCCGCCGACGTGGCGAAGAAATCCCCGCAGGAGATCGAGAAGTGG
>JANOAY010000213.1:0-4597 GCA_031411375.1 Pedosphaera sp.
AGACCGGCGTGCCGTTCTTGTGGCTGTATTTGCCGGTGAGAATGGTCGCGCGGCTCGGCGTGCAAATGGAGTTCACCACGAAGCAGCGGTCGAAGCGCATCCCTTCCTTCGCAATGCGGTCCATGTTCGGCGTCTGGTTGACGACGCTGCCGTAGGCGCTGATGGCGTGCGCGGCGTGATCGTCCGTCATGATGAACAGGATGTTCGGACGCGCGGGCGCGGCGGCGTGCGCGAGCGCGGCGCAGGCGAACGTCAGCGCGAGGAAAAGAGTTCGGGAGTTCACGCGCCGAAGATTCGGAGCGCGGGGGAATCTGTCGAGGAAGTTTTCGGCGGACGACGTCGTGGCGGCGGGCATCCTGCCTGCCAGTGAGGGCCGGCTTCCAGCCGCCCGGAGAAATGCTCGATGGCAAAGACAAAGCCCAGACAACATGGAGCCAACTTGGACTTCGCGCCTCCTTTCCGCCGGGCTGGAAGCCACGGCTCACTGGCAAGCAGGGATGCTTGCCGCCACAATCCCACTACCCGTTCATCAACGTCTTCAACACCCCCAGCAGCCTCTCCACATTCTCCCGCTTCGAGGTCTCGCCCATCAAACCGATGCGGATGATCTTCCCCTTGAGCGGCCCGAGGCCCGCACCCACTTCGATGTTGTGCTCCGTGAGCAAGCGCTTGCGCAACGTCACTTCGTCCAGGCCCGCCGGCACGCCCACGGCATTCAACTGCCAGAGCTGATGCCCCTCCTGCGACGCGATGCTCAAACCGAGTTCCTTCAAGCCCGCCTTCAACGCCAGATGATTCTCCTGATGGCGGCGGAAACGGTTCTCCAATCCTTCGACCAAGGCGAGCCGCAGCGCCTCGTGCAAAGCGTAGTTCATCGAGATGGGTGCGGTGTGATGATAGACACGTTCTTGTCCCCAATATGAGGAGAGGAGGTTCACGTCCAGATACCAGCTCTGCACTTTCTTGGTGCGCTGCTTGGTGGCGACTTCCATCGCGCGCGCACTGAACGAGACCGGCGAAAGTCCCGGCGGGCAGCTCAAACATTTCTGCGTCCCGCTGTAAACGGCGTCCACGCCCCACTCATCCAGCTTCACGGGGCAGCCGCCCAGCGACGTGACGGTATCAATGAGGAACAGCGCCCCCGCGTCGTGCGCGAGCTTGGAAATTTCCTCCACCGGCGTCAGCGCACCCGTGGACGTTTCGGCGTGAACCACCGCGACGAGTTTGGGCTTCGATACTTTCGCCAGCGCCTCCTTCACCTTCGCGGGTTCGATGATCCGGCCCCATTCCGCCTCCACTTTCGTCACGCGCGCGCCGCAGCGTTCCGCGACATCGCACATGCGCGTGCCGAACACGCCATTCACGCCGATGATCACCTCATCCCCCGGCTCCAGCAGATTCACGCAGCAAAATTCCATGCCCGCGCTCCCGGTGCCGCTCACGGGGAAAGTCATGTCGTTCTTCGTCTCGAAGACGGTGCGCAGCATGGCCTTGATCTCGTCCATCATCTTCACGAAGACCGGATCGAGATGCCCGACGAGCGGTTGCGACATGGCGGTGAGCACGGACGGCGCGACATCACTGGGACCGGGTCCCATCAACAATCTTGGCGGGGCAACGAACTTCTGCGGAATTTGCATGGCGGAAAAGCTACGGCGGAAAGCGGCGCGGGTTCAACGCATTTGCTCCGGGGACGCGTATAAAATGTGGGTCAGGCTTCCAGCCTGACGGTTCACGGGGCTTCCCAGCCCCGTGGAATTGACGGCTTGAAACGGGCCGCAGGATGCGGCCCGAACCGTCAGGCTGGAAGCCTGACCCACTGGCTTCGCCCAACGCTTGCTCCCTCACTTCTTCATCGCGATACTCGCGCAAAATGGAATCACTGAATCTGCGACAGGGCCTGGGCGCGCTGCTCCGGCGTTACGCCGGGCTGCTGGCGGCGTGGGTGGCGGCGTTTGTTTTTTTTCGCGCCGTGCTGGTCGTGGCGACGTGGGGCTTTCATGGCGACGCCTCGGCGGGTCTGATGTTCCGCTCCTTTCTGCACGGGCTCCGTTTTGATTTCGCGATGGCCACGCTGTTCGCGGCTCCGTTCGCGCTCTGGCAAATCTGGCGTCCGGAAATGCGCCGGGGCGAGCGCGGCGTTTTCTTTTTCTTGTTCGCGCTGTTCAGCTTGCTCGTTCTCTTCACGCTCACGTCCGAAGTCGAATACTACAAGGAGTTCCAAGTCCGCATCGGCCCCCTCGTGCTCGAATACTTCGGCACCGCCGAGGACAACCGCACCGTCTTCGGCATGATCTGGCATGGCTATCCCGTGGTGCGGTGGACGCTCTTCTGCGTCGCCGTTTGGGCGGGCTTTGTCTGGCTCACGCGCCGCGTCGCCTTGCGCGACATCGTGGGCACGACCTGGCTGACGCGGCTCCTCGCCACGCTCGTGCTCGCGGCGGTCACGGGCATCGGGAGTCGCGGCGGGATTCAGCGCACGCCGCTGCGCTGGGGCGACGCGTATTTTTCCCAAAACACTTACGCCAACCACATGGCCGGCAACGGCGCGCATCTCCTGATGACGACGCTCCGCAACCACAAGAAGTCCAACGCCTCCGAATCCTGGCGGCGCGCCCTCCCCGCCACGAACGCCGTCGCCATCGCCCGCGCGATGACGCTCCTCCCCGGCGACACGCTGTTCGACGCGGCGAAGTATCCCCTGCTCCGCCGCGCGCCCGCGAACGCCTCGCCCTTCGCCCGCCGTCCCAAGCATGTGGTCTTCGTGATGATGGAAAGTTTCAGCGCCCGTTTCTGCGGCGCGACCGGCGCGAAATTTGGCGCCACGCCCAACTACGACGCGCTCGCGCGCCAGGGCATTCTCTTCGACCGCGCGTTCTCCGTCAGCACGCACACCGCGCAGGGCGTGTTCGGCTCGCTCTGTTCGTTTCCGAACCTGCCGGAGTTCGATGGCATCATGAAACATCCGCTGGGCAACCAACCCTTCCGCAGCCTGCCCGCCGTGCTGAACGAAAAGGGGTTCACGAACGTGTTCCTCTACAACGGCTTCTTCTCCTGGGACAACAAGCAGGGCTTCTTCCGCCAGCAAGGCGTGCATCACTTCATCGGCCGCAGCGACTACGTGAAGCCCACCTTCGTGGACCCCGACTGGGGCGTGAGCGATTTCGATGTCTTCATGCGCGCGCTGGAGGAATTCGACGGACTCGCCGCCACGGATCGTCCGTTCCTCGGTCTCATCCTCACTTTGTCGAATCACGCGCCGTTCAATCTGCCGAAGGTCGAAGGTCTCGAACCCATCCTCGGCGGCGGCAACCAAAGCGAGCGATTGCGCGGCGTCCAATATGCCGACTGGGCGCTCGGACAGTTCATGCAGCGCGCGCGGCAGAAGGCGTGGTTCCCGGACACGCTCTTTGTTTTCGTGGGCGACCACGGCTTCGGCATTCCGCCGGTGCTGACGCGCGCGGGGCTGCTGCACCAGCATGTGCCGCTGCTGTTTTACGCGCCGGAGATTCTGGGCGCGACGGGCGAAGTCCGCCACGTCACCGCGAGCCAAGTGGACATCTTGCCCAGCATCGTGGGGCTGCTGGGCGTGGATGGACTGCATCAATCCTTTGGGCGCAATCTGTTCGCGCTGCCGCCGGGCGATCCCGGACATGCTTACGTCAAGGCGTCCGGCAGCAGCATCGCCGGCTACATCGAAGGCAACGACATCCTGACCGTGCTGCCGAACAAGCCCGCGATGCTCCAAACGATTGACCTCGGCTTCCCGCCCTCCGCCAGCGCCGACCGCGCCGCCGCCGAGCCGCAGCGCGCCGCCGAAATGGAAAAAAAATTAAAGGCCCTCATCGTCACGGGACTGAACGCGCTCAAGGAACACCGGGCCGGGGTGAAGTAAAGTGAGTGGGGCCGCCGTCACGGCAGCCTGCGGCCCGGGAGCCACCGCTCCGGTTCCCTCTCCTCGCGAAGAATGAGTGAGGAGAGGGCTAGGGAGAGGAGCGGGCCGAGAAAATTCCAGCGTCGTCGTGTTCGCCGGGCACCTCCTCTCCCCGGCCCTCTCCTCCACTCCGTGGAGCAGAGGGAGCCGGAGGCGTGTGGTTATTTCACCCGTATTACCCACACCGCCGTGACGTAGGGCGGGAAGGGCTGCGCGCCGGGGCTGAAGTCCGTGGTGACGAACGTGGTCGGCGGATTGATGCCGGAATTGTCCGCCTGCGCCGTCGCGAACGAATCTATCCCGCCGAGCACGCCGCTGTTCGGCCCGCCCCGGATGAATCGCTGCGCGCCCGTGTTGATGTCGGGCAGGAACTGGCCGTGCAGCGGCGACGCGGGGTCATCCAGCATCTGGCCGTTGCACTCGGCAAAATTCTCCGGCAACGGCGGCACGCCCGGCGTGTCCTTGAACCACGGCAGGACCGCGCCGATGGGGATCAGCGCGGCGAGTCCCTGCAACTGCGCGCGCATCTCCGCGCTGCTGAGTTCCGTTCCGTTTGCGGGCTTGGCGGGATCAAAGGGCATAAACGTGAAAAAGTTTTTGGTGTTTTGGTGGCGGGACCTGTTCCGCCCTTCCCGCCGTAGGAGACGACGTGAGGAGACTCCA
>JANOAY010000214.1:0-1514 GCA_031411375.1 Pedosphaera sp.
AAACGATCAGCGAGCGCAAGTCGGTGCGCGAAGGCTATCTCGATCACTTGCTCAAGCACGGCGGCGTCACGCGCGAGGAGGCGGAGGAGATTGCCTCCGCGCATCGCAACTTCCTCGAACGCCAACTGGCCGAGTCGAAGAAGGCGGACTACCAACTGCCCGTCGAAGAACTGAGCGGCACCTCATGGGCGAACTACGTCGGCGGCGAGGAGAAAAATGTTCCCGAAGTCGCGACGGGTTATCCCGCGCCGAAACTGGCCGCGCTGCTCGATGCGCAAACGCGATTGCCCGAGACCTTCAAGCCGCATCTGAAGATCAAAAAGTTTCTTGATACGCGGCGCGAGATGGCGGCGGGCACGGTGCCGCTGGACTGGTCGGCGGCGGAGTCATTGGCTTTCGCCACGCTGGCGGTGGCGCAGCATCCCGTGCGCATCAGTGGGCAGGACGCGCAGCGCGGGACGTTCAGTCATCGCCATGCGGTGCTGCACGATTTCAGCACGGGCGAAAAGTATGTTCCGCTGCAACACCTTGCGCCGGATCAGGCGTCGGTGAATCTCATCAACAGTCCGCTCTCGGAGATCGGCGTGCTGGGTTTTGATTACGGCTACAGCCTCGACACGCCGGAAGGACTCATTGTTTGGGAAGCGCAGTTCGGCGACTTTTGGAACTGCGCGCAGGTCATCGTCGATCAGTTCATCGCCAGCGCGGAGGCGAAGTGGAAGCGTTTGAGCGGTCTCGTGTTGCTGTTGCCACACGGCTTCGAGGGTGCGGGGCCGGAGCATTCCAGTGCGCGCATCGAACGCTTCCTCGCGATGGCCGCAGAGGACAACCTCCAAGTTGTGAATCCCACCACGCCCGCGCAACTGTTCCACGTCCTACGCCGCCAAGTGTTGCGCTCTTGGCGCAAGCCGCTCGTTGTGCTCACGCCGAAGAGTTTGCTGCGTCACGCGAAGGTGGTGTCGTCGCTTACGGATTTGGCGGAAGGAAGTTTCCAAAGAATTTTGCCGGACTCGAATCCGCAGCGCGCCAAGGTCAGCCGCGTGATCTTGTGCAGCGGGAAGATCTATTACGACTTGGAGAAACACCGCGAACAGCATCAGCGCGAGGACGTGGCGATTCTGCGCGTCGAACAATTGTATCCGCTGCGCGCGGAGCATCTCGCGGCGGCGCTCGCGCCTTACGCGGAAAACACGCCGGTCGTCTGGGTGCAGGAAGAGCCGCACAACATGGGCGCTTGGCGTTACATGTTGGTGAATCACGGCGAGCGACTGCTCGGGAAGTTTCCGTTCAGCGGCATCACGCGGCCCGCCTCTGCGACGCCGGCCACCGGTTCGCACACGAGCCATGAGCGGGAGCAGGAAGAGATTTTGGAACGCGCCTTCAAAACGAACTGAGAAATTTTATGACTGTTGAAATCAAAGTCCCCGCCGTGGGCGAATCCGTCAGCGAAGTGACCATCGAGCAGTGGCTCAAGCAGGAGGGCGAAGCCATCGAGCGGGACAAGACGCTCGCCG
>JANOAY010000215.1:0-5872 GCA_031411375.1 Pedosphaera sp.
CCACGAAGCCCGCTTTCATCAGCGGAATGAGGCAGCTCTTGCCGAGTCCCGCCGGCGTGAGCGCGCCCGTGAGCGACATGCCGATGCAGCCGTTGTTCGGCAGCATCTTCTCCACGAGCAACTGCGCCGCTTCGCGCAGGCGTCCGCCGTTGTAGGCGAGGAAGCATTCGTCAATGAGGTCGGCGGCGGAAATGTTTTTGCCCACGCCCAGCGGGTTCAGGCGCGGGTAGGCGGCGAATTTCTTCGAGACGGACTTGCTGTTCTTGCTCATGCGGCGCGCATCTTTGCGAATGGGGGAGGGAAGGCAAAAGGAATTTGAGGAACACAACGTGAGCGGAGCGCCCTGACCGCCGCAGCATTTGACCGAAGGCAAGGGGCCGTGTTTAATGCGCCCATGATTGTAACCGTGGACGAACAACGTCGTGTGGCGCTGCCGCAGCCGGTGAAACCAGGAGACACCTTCGACGTGGAACCGTCCGGTTCGACCAGCTTCATTTTGAAACGAGTCGAACAGTCTTCCCCGCCGGTGCTCCTCCAGCGCAAGGACGGTTACCTCGTCGCCGTCACGCCGCATACCATCACCCAAGCCGTCACGCGTCGCGCGCTGGACGAGTTCCCGTGACCTGCCTCCTCGACATTTCGGTGCTGCTCGCGTGGCTTTGGGACAAGCACGAACATCATCAACGCGTCCTGTCGTGGGAGAAGGGGCAGAGCGTGGCCATCTGCCCGCTGACTGAATTGGGCTTTCTGCGCATCTCCACTTCCAGCGCCTTTGGAGCCTCGATGGAGCAAGCGCGAGAGATGCTTCAGGATTGGTTGCGACAAAGGCAGCCGCAGTTCCTTCCGTGCGACGTGCGAACGCTGGATGGTCTGGACGCGCCGACCAGCGGGAAGACGACGGACTTTTACTTTGGCAATCTCGCCGCCGCGCACTCCATGCAATGGGCCACATTGGATGAGCGTTCCGGTCATCCGGCTGCGTTGGTCATTCCGTTACTTGCGGCTGGCTCACCATCCGACTGATCCGTCACCCAATCCCTCCTCGACTTGCCCGCGTGATTTGCCGTTAATCTGGGAAACAATACGCAGCCGAACGCCGACTATGAACTCGATGAAATTGAAAACCACCGCGCTCGCTCTCGCCCTCAGCGCCGTCGCCGCCGTGGCGGGGAATGTCCCGGCCAACGTCACCTTCACCGAACACGTCGCGCCGATTCTTTTCGACAACTGCACGCGCTGCCATCGGCCCGGTGAAGTCGCGCCGTTCCCGCTCCTGAATTTTCAGGACGCGAAGAAGCACGCGCGGCAGATGGTGGACGTGACCGAGTCCCGCACCATGCCGCCGTGGCACGCCGGTCACGGCTACGTCGAGTTCAGCAATTCGCGCCGCCTCACCGACGATCAGATCGCCGTGCTCGGCGCGTGGGTGAAACAAGGTTCCAAGGAAGGCGACCCTGCGAAACTTCCGGCCCTGCCCCAGTTCACCGAAGGCTGGCAGCTTGGAAAACCTGATCTCATCCTAAAAATGCCCGAGCCGTTTGAAGTCAGCGCCGAGGGCCGCGACATCTACTGGAACTTCGTGCTGCCGCTGAATCTGCCCGAGGACAAATGGGTGCGCGCCATCGAGTTCCGTCCGCAGGCCCGCAACGTGGTGCACCACTGCCTCTACTATCTCGACACCACCGGCACCGCGCGAAAGTACGACGAGAAAGACCCGAAAGTGGGCTACAACGGCAATCGCTCCAACCGCCAGTTTGAATCGCTCGGCGGCTGGGCGGTCGGCGGCGAACCGATGCCTTTGCCCTCCGAACTCGCCTGGCGTTTCCCCACCAACAGCGACCTCGTGCTCCAGACGCATTTCCATCCCAGCGGCAAGGTCGAGCACGAGACTTCCACCATCGGCATTTACTTCGCCAGCAAACCGCCCACGCGGAAATTCACCACGCTCCAGCTCCCGCCCGGCTTCGGACGTCTGAGCGGCATGGAGATTCCGGCGGGCGCGAGCAATTACGTCGTCAGAGATTCCTTCACCATTCCCGTGGATGTCGAAGCCATCTTCGTCGCGCCGCACGCGCATTACCTCGCCAAGACTTTTCTGCTCACCGCCACGCTGCCTGATGGCAAGAAGCAGACGCTTCTAAAAATTGATGACTGGGATTTCAACTGGCAGGAAGAGTGCGAATACAAGAACCGCATCCGCCTGCCTAAAGGCACTCGCCTCGACGCCGCCATCAGCTACGACAACTCGGAAGGCAACCGCAACAATCCCTCCAAGCCGCCCAAAGTCGTGAAGTGGGGTCCCATGACCACCGACGAAATGGCCGCCATGACCCTCACCGTCATCCCCGCGCGCGACGCCGAACTCGCGGAACTCAAAGCCGCCAAGCGCGCCCACGCCGTGGATCTCTTCATCGACCGCGCGCAGGAAGACAAGCGCGCCAGCTCCCGCGAACGCGTGCAGTTGATGATGACCAACTTCGACAAGAACACGAACGGCAAGCTCGACGCGGATGAACGTCCTGCGCTGCGCGCCTTCCTCGAAGCCAGCGGCGCGCTCAAGGGGTTGGGGGATAATTTCTAGCAACCACGGAGCACGGGTTTGCAACCCGCAGCCATGTTCGGCAGTTGAGAGCGCAGGAACTTGCGAGCGCTACCGTGCATCATCCAAGTTGCCCCGCTGACCGTTTTCTGCTGTCGTCCTGACGTGACGCCCGCTGAAGTTTCAAGCCCGCCGCTCGTCGTGCCATCGCTGCTGCCCGTCATCCAGCGCCGGCCGTGGCTCACCTGGCTGTCGTGCCTAGCCTGCATCGTCGTTTTCCTTGGCATCCACTCGGATCGAGAAGGCAGCGATCAAGCATTGCAACATTGGGGCTACGCGGATGCCGGGGACATCTACAGCGGCGCGTATTGGAGTTTGTTCTCCACCGTCTTCGTTCACGTCGAAATCTGGCATCTCGTCTTCAATGTCTATTGGCTCTTCCAGCTTGGCGGGCGCATGGAAAAGGCCCTGGGCTGGTGGCGCTGGCTCATCTTCGTGGCTGCGGCCTCTCTCGTCAGTTCCAGCGCGGAACTGGCGCTGACTGGCAGCACCGGCATCGGCGCTTCCGGCGTGGCCTACGCGTTCTTTGGCTTCATGTGGCTCACACGCAGGCGCGTCCCGGAATTTGCCAAGATTCTTGATCCGCGCACTGTGATCATTTTTCTCGTCTGGTTGGTCGCCTGCATGGTGCTCACCGCCACTCATGTTTTCGCCGTGGGCAATGCCGCTCATTTAACCGGACTGCTCTTTGGCACCTTGGCCGCCACATGGATTCTGCACCGGCCCCAGCGCCGACGCATCACCGCCGCCGCGGTCCTGCTGATCGCGGTTTCATCGGTGACACTTTTTTGGGCGCCGTGGTCTTTTACTTGGACCGCGTGGAAAGGAACTCGCGCCTACCAGCGGGAGAACTTTGCCGAAGCCATCCGCTGGTACGAGCAAAGCCTGCAACAGGGGCAGGACAAGACGTGGTGCCTGCACAGCATCGCTCTTGCGCGCGGTTGCATGAAAGATCAGGCGGCCTACCAACAAGCTCTCCAAGCCTTGCGTGCGGTGGATGAAAAGGCTGCGCAAGAAGTCGAGAAAGCCTTGCAGCATCGCTGAGTTGCGACCAACGGATAGGCGCGTCTTCTTGCACCATTGAAGCGATGGTCGTTACCCACAGTTTCAGCGCACTGTTTTCCAATCCTGAAAGGATTGCATCATTTAGCCCAGGGTTGCCGAGTCGCGAGGCTACCCTGGGTTGGCGTCCAAAAAAATTCCCAACCCTGCAAGGGTTGTATCAACGCCGCATTCTCGCGCTCCGCGATTCTACTCTTGCAGGGTTGATGATTTTTTACACCGCCCACCCAGCGTAGCGTCTCGGCGACGCAACGCCGGGCTGGTTTATCCGAATCCTTTCAGGATTCAAAAGTGACGGCCAAAGATGTGAGTAAAGATAAAGCCTTGGACCACCATGCTGGAAACTGGCGCTCCGGGCCTCACTTCTGCGGCAGCGCGGAGACGTTCGGCGGCGGTACGAAGGGGCGGCGTTTGATCAGGCGGTCGAATTTTTCCTGCTGGGTTTCATCCAGCACCGCGCGCAGTTCGCGCTCGCTGCGTTTGAGGATCACGGCCAGGCGCGGCTGGGAATCTTTCCGCACGGCGGCGATCTCCTCTTGGCGGCGGACAAAAATCTCGTGAACTTTCGGACGCTGCTCGGGCGTGAGCTTCAGTTCGCGCACGAACTCGCGCTCCAGGCGGTTGCGCAATTCCTCGGGCCGGCGCGCGGCCTGTTCCACGACCTGCTGCACCGCGTACTTCGCGCCCACCGCGCCGACGACGATGCCGGCGGCGAAGACGAGTCCGAGCACGAGGCTGACTTTGAGCGCCTTCATAACCAGTTCACCGGCAGCAGCCATTCGTCCGTGGCTTCCGCGAGCTGCACCACAAAATCGCCGTCCGCAAAAATCTCCCACGCCACCGCCGCCGCGATGATGACGAGCGCCGTGACCGCCAGACGCGGGAGCAGGGCGGCGAGTTGATCCGCAAGCGTGAGCGAACGTGCCGCCAGCGTCCCGCTGGCGTCCTGCCGAATCACCCGCAGCACGTCATCGCAAAAATCATCCGACGGCGCGACCGCCGGCACCCGCCGCGCCGCGCGCATCAACTGCTGTTGTCGCTGGTCGTTCATTTTCTACCGCGAAATTTCTCCGTCACCGATGCTTCCAGTTCCAGCAAAGCCTCTTTCAGCTTCGCCCGCGCGCGGAAGGCCCGCACGCGCGTCATGATGCTCGTCCAGCCGGTGCGCGCGCAGATTTCCTTCACGCTGTATTCCTCGATCTCCAGCATCGTCAGCACCAGCCGGTCTTCCGCGTTCAGCTTCCGCATCGCGAGATCGAGAATCTCGCGGGCCGCGTGCGGCCGCGGGTTTTGCACCGGATGCAAATTCTGCAACCACTCCGCCGCGTCCTCGCCCAGATCGCTGAACCGCACTTCGCGATCCCGCCGCGCGCGGATGTGATCAATCGCCACATGCACCGCGATGCGCGAAAGCCAGTGCTCGAACGGCGCGCGACCATCGAACTGCTTCAGCGCACGCCATGCCTTCAAGAACGTTTCCTGCGCCAGATCCTCGACGAGGTGCGCGTCGCGCTCGTAGCGCGAGAGGATGGCGAACACGCGCGACTGATGGCGGCGGATGATTTCGGCGAATTCATCCCCGCCGCCGTCGCGAATGCGTCGCAACAGCGCGATTTCGTCTTGCGCGGCCTGGCTCATGCCCGCGTCTGGTTTAGTCATCGCGCGGTCCGCCGGCAACTCTGTCCATGTTCCCACCACAGCGGTCACGGATGCTCATACGTGGGGGAGGGGAGGAAGGTTACAAAATGCCGCATGTTCTGCGGAGCGCGGGCCGGCGCACGGTTTTTCGATCTTGTCACTGCCCAGGTGTCGGCTTGCCGATGATCAATCCTGAAAGGATTACAATAATTCAGGGTGAAGCGTCCTAAAACATTTCTCCCAACCCTGTTGCTTCACGGTTGGGAGTTTTTTTGGACGTGACACCCAGGGTAGCGCCTCGGCGGCGTAACCTTGGGCTGGATGCTTCCATCCTTTCAGGATGAAAACAGCTTCTGAGAGACGGACGGCCCATCACTGTTCGCACTGCATTCCTCACCCCACCGCCAGTGCCGCGTCTGATTTTGCCGCGCCCTTGTAGCCGAGGAGCTTGCGCTCCTTGATGATCTTGGCCACTTGGGGCGGAACCATGTCCTCCCATTCCGAGCCGCCGCCTTTGATCTTGCCCAGCACGTCGCGTGAGAAGACCGGCAGATACTCCGGGCGATAATCGAG
>JANOAY010000216.1:0-2140 GCA_031411375.1 Pedosphaera sp.
CAATTAGGCGAAACCGCGAACGAGCAGTCCCAGACGCGTCCAAAGTAACTGTGCCCCCTTCCGAGTAAGCGGCGGTGATGGCGTTGGTCGGTCCCGCCGGCCAAAAGAAGTTGGCTATGGCAATGGTGCCAGTTGGGTTACCGAAATCATCACCCCGGCAAGCCCATGTCACAAAATTCTTATCCTCCAAAAGCGCGAATCCACCATAGGTTCCCCCCGCGATTCCGACCACATTCGTCAACTCAAGGAGCGGCGAGTTGGACCCACAAGCAGGGTTTCCCCAGATGGCCATTGTTCCCGAGGCTGTGAGGGCCAGACTGTTCGAGGAAAAAGCCGAGATCGCGACGATGTTGCTCAACCCGCTCGGTACACTGATTTGTCCGTAGGTATTGTCTCCCCATGCGACCACGCGCCCCTCTGCAGTCAGGGCCAGCGTGTGTCCACTGCCTGCGGCGATGGACACGGCATTGGTTAAATCCGGCGGAACATTGGTGACGGTTGGCCAGATGAAGCTGCCAGGCATCACCCACATCCTCACCGTTGTCGCGGCCAGCAGCGCGGGACTGCCCGTGAGAAGCAAAAGCCCAAGAAAGAGATGGAGCCGGAGACGCATGATTATTTTGTGCGTTCCATGAGACACCAACTCGGCCTCGTAAGTAAAGCCATCGCGATCCACTCAGCGTAGTATTGACTCCCCGCTCCCCCTCGCTTCGCGAGGCGGCGAGGGTAGCCGTGGGCTTCAGCCCACGGTCCCGTCCGTCCAGAAATTCGTCGCGGAGCCACGGCTGAATTCACCCGCCCCACCTTCCAGCATCCTCACAAGCCAAGCGTGGTAGGGCGCGGTGTCCTCACCGCGCCGCGCCGGAATCGGAAGGACGCCCTCGAACTTGCCCATGCCTCGCCCCGGCGCGCTGTGGACAGCGACGCCCGCTCCTCGCCGTTGCTCAAAAACCATGTCGAGAGTCCGCCAGGAGGCCACGCCTCGCAACGCGAGGCTTTCCACCTTGCCGTCACGGCACCAGGCGCACGCGGTAGAAGCGGTAGGGCTGCGCGTTGGTCTCGCTGAACGGCCAGGGATTCGCGCCGCCCACGTTGGTCAGCACCGGCGTCCACGCGAGCAAATCTTCCGAGGCCTCGACGATGAAGGTGTTGCCCGCGCCGGCCGCAAACGTGAAACGATAGACGCCGTTGCTGCGCGTCTGCCCCGCCATGCGGAACGGCTCCAGCTTGACTGTGCCCGCCGCGAAGAGCGCGGCCAGCGCCTCGCCGTTCGTGCCGGTGACGAGGCGTGGGCGCGGCGCATTCCCAAATCCCGCGAAGCTGCTGACCGTGCCGGTGGACGGCGCGGTGTCGAAGATGAATGTGCCGAGCGCGGCGTCGCCGGACGCGAAGGTGGTGAGCGCGGGCAGCGTGAGCGAGACGCCGAGCGCGCCGCTGGCGAGCTGGTTGGTGTCGAGCGCGAGCGTCGCGCCCGCCGGGAGGTTCGTGACGCGCGGACGCGAGAGCACGGCGGGATCGAAGAGCAGCGAGAAGCCGACGGCGTTTTCGTTGCCGAGACTTTGCAGCCGCACCGGCACGCGCACGAAGGCACCGGACGGCCCGCACACGGGGTCAATGAAGACGGCGCGCGGGTTGTCGAGCACGATGAGATTTCCGGGCGCGCTGGTCACGGAGCCGAAGGCGTTGGTGATGACGACGGTGAACAGCCCGGCGTCGGCGAACTGAATTTTTCCCAGCCGCAGCACGGCGGTGTTCGCGCCGAGCACGTAGTCGCTGTCGGAAAGGTTGGTGCCTTGGTGCCGCCATTGATACGCGAGCGCGGGCGAACCGGTGGCGGTGACGCGGAACGTGACCACGCCGCCGGCGGGCGCGTTCGTGCTGCCGGGCTGGCTGGTGATGAACGGCGGCAGCGGCCCGGACCACGCGAGCTTCACCACGCCGGTCGCGCCGGGCGGGCCGGCCACGGCGAGACGGTAGAGCGTGCCGGCCACGGCGTTGAAGCTGACGCGCGCGGCGAGATTGCCGCCGGAATCATTGTCGGAAGCGATGGCCGTGAGCGCGTTGACCGCCGCGCCGGTGTAAATCCCGAGCACTGTGTCGAAGCTGCTGCCGCTGGTGTCGAAGGTGAACGGGCCGTTCG
>JANOAY010000217.1:0-2208 GCA_031411375.1 Pedosphaera sp.
CCATGCGACAGGTCATCATTTATCCGGGCGAAGACGGTTTCTGGGTCGCCGAGTGTCCGAGCCTTCCCGGCTGCGTCTCCCAGGGCGAGAACCGCGAGTCCGCCATCACCAACATCCGCGAAGCCATCGAGGGCTACGTGCTCGCCTTGAAGGACGACGGACTGCCGGTGTGAATTGTCCGCCATCGCAGAGCACAGAAGTCCCGCCTGTTTCCACGAGCTGAAAGTCCGCCGAAAGATTTTCCATTCGCCATCGCTGTTAGGGCGTTGTCGCTCCGCGCGCGCAACGACGACGCCCGACCAGTCGCGGAAAAATTTGGCGGCTCAATGACAAGCCTGAGAAGTTTCCCACGGATTCAGAGCAGCCGCAGATTTATTTCTTCATTCGTGGCTGTTATGAATCCGTGGGAAATCATCCCCGCTGGGTGCGCCTGTGAACCCGCTGCTCGCCATCGCCGAACCGTTCTGGCAGGCTCTTGTCGTCGCTCTCACCGTGGCGCTGGCGGTTCTCTTCTTCATTTTCCGGCGCAAGGTTCATCTCTCCGAAAGCATGGCGAACCAGTTGCGCGCCGAGCGCGACGCCACCGCGCACCGCCAGCGCGAACTCGAAGACCAGGCCCGCGCCGAGCGCCAGACGCTTTTCAACAGCATGGTCGAAGGCGTCGTCCTCCTCGACCGCAGCGGCCACATCCAGCTCGTCAACCAGTCGCTCGAACGCCAGTTCGCCCTGAGCGTGGATGTGCGTGGGCAGACGTTGAGCGAAGCCTTCCGCCGACCTGAGCTGACGCTGCTGCTCGCGCGGCTGGAGAAGGAGCACAAGGTGCTGAGTTGCGAACTCGAAGTCGGCGGCGACAAGGCGCACTACTTCGAGGTCAACGCCGCCACCGTGCTCGACCGCGACTCGCGTTCGCAGGGCGCGATTCTTGTTTTCCACGATCTCACGCGCATCCGCCTTTTGGAAAACACGCGGCGCGAATTCGTCGCCAACGTCAGCCACGAACTCCGCACGCCGCTCTCGCTGATCAAGGGCTACGTCGAGACGCTGCTCGACGGCGCGATTACCGATCCCGACTTGTCCGCGAAATTTCTTCAGACCATTGACCGCCACTCGAACCGCCTGACCAATCTCATCGAAGACCTGCTGACCATCTCGCGCTTGGAGTCGGGGCAGATCACGTTGCAGCTTCGCACGCTGCCCTTGCGCGCTTTTGCGGGCGGGCTGATTGCCGAGTTGCAAACGCGCGCCAACGAGCGCGGCACGAAAATTATCAACGAGATTCCTGAGACCCTCGCCGGACGCGCCGACCCGGACCGCCTCGAACAAGTCGTGGTGAACCTCGTCGAGAACGCCGTGAAGTATGGCCGCGCCAAAGGCCGCGTGATCGTGCGCGGTCGCGCGGTGAGTGGTCACGTCGAACTGTGCGTGACGGACGACGGCCCCGGCATTCCTGCCGAAGCCCGCGAGCGCGTGTTCGAGAGATTTTACCGGATTGATAAAGCCCGTTCGCGTGACGCGGGCGGCACCGGACTCGGCCTCGCCATCGTCAAGCACATCATCCAGTCGCACGGCGGCAAAGTGTGGGTCGAGAGCGAGCCGGGACAGGGCGCGCGGTTCTACTTCACGCTGCCGGTGTAGCCGGCGGAAGCGTCAAACCACTTGTCCCGCCCCGACCGGCTGATACTTTCGCAGCCCGTGAGCGACGCTGAAAATGCCGAACGCAAACCACTCAAGATGGTGGAGTGCGGCGCGTGCCGGGTGAAGATTTTCATCCCGTCCGGCCTCCAGCCCTTCGAGAGCATCCCCTGCACGAAGTGCGGCCATCCGGTGCTGATGCCGATGACCTTCCGCCAGTTCGAACTGCGTTCCATCATCGCGTCCGGCGGCATGGGCACGGTCTATCGCGCGTGGGATTTGAATCTGAACCGCGAGGTGGCGGTGAAGATGTTGAAGCGCGAAATGGCCGCGGACGAGGAGGTGCTCCAAGCTTTTTATCGCGAAGCCCGCGCCAGCGCCTCGCTAAACCACACGAACATCATTCATATCTACACGTTCGATGAATTCGAGGGGCAGCCCTACCTCGTGATGGAACTGGCGGACACGGACAGCCTCGACAAACAGATTGACCGCGAGACGCGCGTGCCGGAACTGCGCGTGCTGGACGTGGCGATCAAGATCGCCTCCGCGCTCGACACCGCGCTCAAGCGCAAC
>JANOAY010000218.1:0-3495 GCA_031411375.1 Pedosphaera sp.
CTCGGCCGGTGGCTCCGCCACCCAATGCCCCTTCTGCGCCGAAGGACGCTCCAGCCCCAGCTCCTTGATTTGAGCATTCAGCCAGTCGCCATCCCCCTCGAGGGTATGAATGATAGAGGAAAGATTGCGCGCGCGTGGAACGATCAGTCGGACCATGCCACCCGCCACCGTATCCATGTTCAGCCACAGACCCGCCATAGGTAATGCCTTTCGTTTTGAGGTTATCGAACGTAGAGACCATTCAACTGCCGGGAGACCAAGACTGTTTCCAGTCGGAAGCACTGAACCCACATTCCGCGCTTCAATGAATGGGGTGAAGTGGGGCCAATACACAAAAAGAGAGGCGCAATTGGCAAGTCAAAATGCGACCAGCGCAGAGCGGGCGTTGGGGGCAAAAAGCTCGGTTTGGGCGAGGGGGGAATCAAGCGCACGCCGCGCACAATCCGTTTCTACTTGCTGCCGCCAGACTCCGGCGGCTTCTGGCGCAGCACGAGCGATTCCGCCTCTTGCTGTTCATAGTATCGGCGCAACGCGTCGGCATCCCGCACCATGGGGCCGGCGTAGGGATGTTCCGCCGCCCGCCTCGCACGCCAGTTCGTCCTTGATGCGCCAGACTTCCTCGAGGATCGGATTCGGTTTCATGGTCATAGTTCTCCCATCAATTCCGGTGGCGTGCAAACCGTGGGCAGTTCCCATCCGCAGCGAACGGCCTCCCGTTCCAAGCACCGCGAAATTTGCGCGTTGGCCAGATGCCGGCAATTCCAAGTCAGCAGATAATCCGCGTGGGCGATCGAGGCCACGGCCAGATGGATGGCCTCCTCTCCCAGCGGGAGAGGAATGAGGTGAGGAAGAAAAGCTGGAACATCCCGCTGTGTTCGTACGCCGTCAGACCTCGCACATTTTCTCCCTCACCTTGGCCCTCTCCCGCTGGGCGAGGGAAAACGCTCGCGGCCTGCTCGTTGGTCCACACGCTCATCGCCACTTTTGGCATAGGCCGGCTCGTGCGGTGCGGGAACGGGCGCTTTGATTGAAATTGCCACAAGGTTGCTTTGTGACCTTCACCGCTCCAAAATCCTCCCGTGCTGCCACTTGCCACCGCCAAATCGATCCTCGCCCTCACCGTTGCCATCCATTTGCTTTCGGCAAATTTGCCCGCCGCGACGGTCGGACCGCTCACCGTCCTGCGTCATTTCAAAATGGGCGAGGCCGATGGCGGCGCGGTGGCGGGCGCGGTCGTCACGCAAACGGTGGACAGCGCCTCCTCCAATGCGCTGACCATGACGGGCGACCCTCACTACTCGGCGGATACGCCCCAGTATTATGAGCCGTCCACCATTGATTTCAGCGGCACTCCCCGCTGGGGTTCCACGCCCAACCCGGATTTGCTGACCACCAACTTTGGCGTGGAAGTCTGGGTCGAGCCGGTGAGTGCCACCGGCACCAAGTTCATTCTCTACTCCGGCACCGCCGGGAGCGGCTGGGGCATTGTCCAACTGGCGGAAACGGGGACGTTCCGGGCGCTCTTCGGCGGGCGCACTTATTTTGGAAACGGCGAAATCAAAGTGGGTGTGTGGACGCATCTGGCCTTCGTGGTCACAGGCGACACGGCGACGTTCTACGTGAATGGCGTTCCGTCCGGTCCCGCCGTGACGTCGAATCCCGCGCCGCCGGAACCGACCCTGTTCGTTGGCACGAGTCCCACGCTGGGCGCGTACTTCGGCGGGAAAATGGATGGCCTGCGGATCTTCACCTTCGAGTCGGGCACGTTCACGCCCAGCCTGCTTTTGTACAAGCCGCCGCTGGCCCTGAGTTTCACGCAGAATGGCACGAACGCCACGCTGTCCTGGCCTTTGGACTATCCCCGGTTCAGCCTGCAAACCTCCACCGATCTGGGAATCCCTTGGGAGTTGGTCAGCACGCCGGTCAAAACGAACGGGAGCTACCGAGTCACTCAGCCGATCCGCCCCGGCGCGGCCAATCAGCCGGTCGTCCCCTATCGCTTCTTTCGGCTGAAGGAAGATGTGGCGGAGAACGCCGCCCCGCGACTGGGCGCGGGCAAATACATCGTCATCACCACCAGTCTTGGGCCCAAGAATGTGGTTGATAATAATGCCGCGAATGCCAATCGCATTGTGAACAGTCAGCCGTCTTCGATCGATGCCCGGGCCTTTGTGGATCCTTCCGACCCCAATGGCACCAACCAGTTGCCGCTGCAATTCCATTGGATCGTCCGATACCCGTCACAGCCGGATGTTCCCTACACGGCGGCGGGGATGACGGGCTATTTCAGCCCGGTTCTGACGATGCAACCAGCCACCTTGGCGACCCAACCCAATCCGCCCAATGTCAATGGACGGGGTGTCGAATTTAGGCTGGAGGTTTTCTCTCCGAACTCGGGCCTGACGACGGTTCTCACCATTCAAATACAAGCCGTGGGCTCGGCCCTGAGCCTGTCCATGTACAATGACTGCCAGAATGAAACGGTGGCCTGCCCGTCGTGCGTCTGCACCATTGCGGCCGCGCTGCCCGCGACCGAGCCAACCGTGGCGCCGAACTTATCGAAGTGAGAGGGAGAATGTTCAGCCGATTTGCACTTTCGTTGGTGATAATCCTGTTGGTCGGGGGGCTTCCCGCGGCGGAAACGTTTACCAATCCCATTGCGGCCTCCGGGGCCGATCCCTGGGTCATCCGGCACGGCGACGACTATTTCTACATCCAATCCAAGGGGGCACGGACTATCTCCGTGGCCCGCGCCGCCAGTCCGGTGGGAATCGGGAAAAGTCCGGCCATCAACATTTGGACTCCGCCCCCGGGCCAACCTTATTCCCATGGGGTTTGGGCACCGGAACTGCATTACCTGCAAAACAAATGGTACGTCTATTTCGCCGCCGACGATGGGGACATAAAAAACCATCGCATGTACGTTCTGGAAGGCAGTTCGCAGAATCCACAAGACCCGTTTGTCTTTCGCGGGGAACTGAAACTGCCCGAGGACCGATGGTCCATTGATGGCAATGTGCTGACCCTGAGCAATCGCATGTTCTTCCTCTGGTCAGGGTGGGCGGGCACCAGCAACGTGGATCAGCGCATCTACATTGCGGAAATGTCCGACCCGCTGACGGTGAAGGGCGGCCGCGTCTGCCTCTCCTTTCCGCAATACGACTGGGAAAAGCGGGACGGTCCGCCGTGGATCAATGAAGCGCCCCAGGCCCTCCAGCATGGCGAGAAAGTGTTCATCATTTATTCCGCCGCCGGCAGTTGGGCTGATAACTATTGCCTGGGGCAATTGACTTTCACCGGCGGCGATCCGTTACGAGCGGAATCATGGATCAAGAAACCGGTCCCGGTGTTTGCGCGGAGTGCGGAGGTGTTCGGTCCAGGACACGGTTGTTTTGTTAAATCACCGGACGGCCAGGAGGACTGGATTGTCTATCATGCCGCGAAACATCGCGGCGCGGGCTGGAATCGCCATTTGCGCGCCCAAAAATTCACCTG
>JANOAY010000219.1:0-2831 GCA_031411375.1 Pedosphaera sp.
CTCCCCGCCCGCGCCGGGGAATGGATCACCCTCTTCGATGGCAAGAATCTCGACGCCTTCACCACCCGCGGCACCGCCGAGTGGCGCGTGGAGGACGGCGTCATCAAAGGCGGGCAGGATGGCGATCCGAAAAAGTCCGGGCTGCTCCTGACGAAAGCGAAGTTCAAGGACTTCGAGCTGGAACTGGACTTCATGATTGATGAGCACGGCAAGTACAACAGCGGTGTCTATCTCCGCAACGAACCAGGGCGCGGCGGGCGCAGCGGCTACCAGATCAACATCGGGCGCGGCGCGGCGGAGGAATACGTGGGCCTCTACACCGACCGCTGGCTCTCGAAGGGCGACGAGCACGACACCATTCGCAAGAAGCTGGCGTGGAACAAGCTCTTCATCCGCGCGCACGGCCCGCACATCGTGGTGCGGCTGAACGGGGTGGAGATTGTGAACTTCACCGACTCGGCGCCGCCGCCGAAATTTCTCGAGCCGGGCGTGCTGGCGTTTCAAACCTACGGCGCGGAAGGCCACGCGGGCTGGGTGAAATTCCGGAACCTGCGCGTGCGGGAGTTGAAGTAGCGGCGGCGGTTGGCCTGACGTGGCAGGGCGACGCGCTCCGCGCGCGCCGGGCCAACTACTCGACAACACGCTTCAGAATTCCCCACGCCTCACTCCGGCGCGCGCGGAGGGACGACGCCCTGCCTGTCGCGGCAACAATTTCACTGTTGCCGCAGCGCCTGAACCTGCTGCCGCGCGGTGGCGTTCGCGGGCTGGCGGCGCAGCGCTTCCTCGAACTCGGCGAGCGCCTCGTTTTTCCGGCCCAGTTGCGCGAGCGCGACGCCGAGATTTACGCGCGCCTCGATCAGCTCCGGGCGCAGCCGCACCGCCGCTCGGAATTGTTCCGCCGCTGCCGCCGGCTGCCCCTGCCGCCCGTAATTCACGCCCAGCAGAAAGTGCGATTCGCCTGAGCCGGGATCCAGCCGCACCGCCTCCGCAAAATGTTTCCCCGCCTCCGCCGCGCGTCCGAGCGCGGACAGGCACTGACCTGCGCCGAGATGCAGCGGAGCCGCGCCGGTGTTCAGCGTGAGGGCGTCCTGATAATTCGTGAGCGCCGCCTGATGCCAGCCGCGCGTGTGGCAGAAACGCGCGAGGCTGGTGAGTTCCTGCGCGCGGCGCACGCGATGCGTGAGTGCGAGTTGAAACTCCTTCTCCGCCTCCACTTTTTCGCCGCGCGCTTCGAGCAATTCGCCGAGACCAAGATGGGCGGGGCCGAAGCGCGGCTTGAGCCGCAGCGCGTGACGGTATTCGCGCAGCGCGTCCTCGCGCCGGTCGAGCCGCGTGTAAAGGCGCGCGAGATTGTGCCGCGCCCAATAGTTTTCCGGGTCACGCTTCAGCCCTTCCGTGTAAGCGTCCGCCGCCGCCGTGAACTGTTCCCGCTGCACGAGCGCGTCACCGAGCGCGGCCCACGCGGACATGCTGTGCGGCTGGAGTTCCACCACGCGGCGCGCTGATTCAGTTGCGCCTTTGGCGTCTCCCGCTGCCGTCTGCCACGCGGCGAATTGCGCGTGCAGCGCCGCATCCTCCGGCGTGGCGGCGAGCGCGGCGCGATACCGTTCTCCCGCCTCCCGCGCGGACTCCTGCGCGCGGGGTCGCAATGTCTCGATCTGTTCCTGAAAGCGTCGCACCTGCGCCGCGTGATCCATCTGCCAGAGGAACGGCGGGTCTTGCCGACGCCCGAGCACGTCGGTTGCGGCATGGATGCGGCTGGCGTCCGTCCACACGAGGCGGCGCGCGCATTCCTCCGCCGTGGCCCACGACGGAACGGCGCGCTCGCGAACTTTCGCCGGGAGCAGCGTTTCAATCGAACCCAGCAGCTGCCGCGCGAGCCGGTAGTTGCCCTCGAAAGTGAGGTGGACGTGCTCGTAAAAGTATTTGCGCCCCGCCCCCCCGCTGACTGTGTGCTCTGCGAGGGCTTGCTCCGCGTGGACCAACTCCATGCTCTGGTCACGATGTTTCTTGGCAATGCGGCGCGTGATGTCGTTGAGCGTCGAGTCGCAGCGGAATCGCAACGTGTCGAGGTCGCGGGCTTGCGCGAAGAAGCGTGCGGCCTCCGCGCTTTGGCCGAGCGACCGCAATGTCTCGCCCAGACGGAAGGCCAGTTCGGCAAACGAGTCGTCCACTTTCTCTGCCGCCCGGAAATGGATCGCGGCTTCGGCGAATTGTCCCGCGCCCTGCGCCGCCACGCCGCGCTCGTAAAGTCGCCGCCATTCCGCCTCGTCACTTTTCGGGAGGCCGGCGCGGTGTGCCGACGCGAACGGCGCGCAGTCATCCAGATTCACCGCCATCGTGCTCACCACCACGCCCGCGCCCGCGCGGCGTCCGGTGGTGATGATGTCGTTGAGGTTCTGGGCGAAGTTGTTTCGCACCACGTCGAGGCGCGGGTCGTCGGAGCGCACGCGGTTTTCGAGGAACATCAACATGCCGCCCCAGTCGCTTTTGCCGGGCGGCGGCGGACGGAGCGCGCGGGCGAGCTGATCCAACATCTGGCCGGTGCGCGTGGTTTGAAACGCGAGGCTGCTCTGGATGAACGCGCGCGACGCGGCCTGCTGGCCAAAAACGGTGCCCGCGCCGAACGGCCCGACCACTTCGTTGTTGCCCATGTAGAGCACCCAGATGTCGCCTTGCGCCTGCGCCACATCGCGGGCGATGACTCGGATGGCGTGCGAGTTGATGCCGGTCATGGCGGCGTTGATGACCTCGAACTTCGTGCCGGGAAAACGCTGGCTCAACAGCGCGTGCAACATCCGGGGCAAACCAAAGTCCGGCTGCGGATCGCC
>JANOAY010000220.1:0-2134 GCA_031411375.1 Pedosphaera sp.
TGCGCGTCGCCCAGCACGAACTCGCCGTTCGTGCGCTGGTGGCGCATCAGATTGTTCTTTGCCGCCTTGATCGCCGGCCTGTCAATTTCCACGCCCACGAACTTCTCCACCGCGTCCCCGAGCGAGATGCCGAAGAACCCCACGCCGCAATACACGTCCACCAGATACTTCGCCCCGCCCGCGACCAGCGCGCTCCGCGCCGCCTCCACGAGCTTGGGCAGCAGGAAGAAATTGTTCTGGAAGAAGGAATCGTTCGGCACGTCCCAGTCTTCTGGCGGGATGCGGAGCGCGACCTTGATGCCGCCCTTCGGCGGCGGGTTTTCCCAGACGCGCGTGACCTCCGCGTTCAAGGCCGGCTCGGCGATGGGACACGTCTTCACGTCCACGACCAGTCCGCAGTCCCAGCGCAAGTAGCCGATGTTCAGCCGCTGCTCCGGCTTGTTCCACTGCGAGCGGATCATGATGCGGTTCCGGTAGCCATACGGCTGCGGACAGCCCACGACCGGACGCACGACTTCGCGCGGAAACTTGCCGATGCGCTCGAAGAGATCCGCGACCTGCTTGTGCTTGAGCGCGAGTTGCGTGGGATAATTCAGATGCTGATACTGGCACCCGCCGCAAAACCCGAACACCCCGCACTCCGGCGTGACGCGCTCCGCCGAGGGCGTGATCACCTTCGCGATTTTCCCGCGCGCGAAGTTCTTCTTCGCCTCGGTGATTTCAACCTCCACCTCCTCGCCGACCATCGTGAAGGGAACGAAAACGACGAGTTCGCCGTGTTTGCCCACGCCATCGCCGCCGAAGGCGACATCGTGAATCCGCACCGTGACCCGCTGTCCGGGCGCAATAGAAGTAGTTGTTTCAGGCGACATTAGGCGCGCAGTGGTATCCGCCACGCGCCAAATGTCAACGGGCCGTCAGCGACGCAGGTTCCACGCCTCGTTCTCGTACTGCTCGCGGCACAGTTGTTCAATCCGCTCGTGGGGGATTTCCGTGGATGAATCGCTCGCACTCCAAGCAGCGGTCAGCGCGGCGCGGATTTGACCGGGGGTGGAGGGAACATTCCGCACGAACTCGGTGTGACGGCGACTGGCGCGGTAGTCGGGCTGCGCGCTGGGGAAATTTAACAGCGCCTCAATAAGCGAGAGATCGAAGCCGTGGAGAATCGTGCCGTGGAAGACGAGCGCGCGACGGCGGCGGCGCTGGGCGTTGCCGGAGAATTTGAGCCAGCGCGAACTCTCAACCTCGCGGAACGCGAGATCGGTGTGGCCTTGCACGGAGACTTCCATGCCAAGCAGTTGCCCGAGGGCGGCGCGGTTGCGTTCCATGATGAACTGGTTCGTGGCGGTCACGCTGGCGAGCGGGCCGTTCTCGTCCCAGTGCAGCGTGAGATTGTAATTCAGACAGCCCGATCCTTGCACCACGGTGCCGCCGCCGCTGCATCGGCGCAGGATGGGAACGCCGCGCCGCTGGCATTCTTCGACGTTCACTTCGCTGGCGATGCGGTTGCCGTAGCCGACCACGACGAACGGCACAGGCGATTCCCAGAAGCGCAGCGTCTCCTCGCCGCGCTCTTCGCACACGTCGAGCAGCGCTTCGTCGCACGCCAGATTTTCGGCGGGTGTGGGGAGGGTGGTGGTCACGATTCAGACTTCGAAATGGATACACACTTGGGACCGCCGCGCGGTTTTCCCTCGCTAGCGCGTCGGGCTTGTGTGTATTAGACGTATGGCGTTATTCCTGGCATGGCGACGGCGAGAGCTTCGGGGGGGAGTTTGACGGGGCCCCAGTCGTAGGATTCGGGGGTGAGGTCGAGCTTGGAGTTCAGGGCTTGGTCCCAGGTGATTTGCTGGCCGGTGTAGGTGGCCATGCGGCCCATGATGGCGAGGAGGGTGCTGTAGCACATGTACTGGCCATTGTTGATCGGCTTGTTGTCACGGATCGACTTGAAGAGTTCCGCGTGCTCAACGTCGTACATGCTGGGCTTCTCGCCGCGGTAGCGCCAGGTTTCGCCGCCGGAGGTGATTTCGTGTTTGATAACGCGGGCCTGGCCCTTCGTGCCGAAAATGTAGTCTTCCGTGTCGTTTTTGCATTTGTCCATCTGGCGCGTGAAGGCTTCTGTGCCGACCGCCAT
>JANOAY010000221.1:0-2756 GCA_031411375.1 Pedosphaera sp.
GACGAAGGTGCTACTCGAAGCCCTTCGCCCCACCGCCCACTGATTACTGACTACTGATTACTTTCCCCCCCTATGGACACCATCACCATCACCGATCTCGAAGTCTCCTACTGCGTGGGCGTGCCGGACGAGGAGCGCGCGACGCCGCAGCGCCTCCTGCTCACCGTGGAGATGACGCATGACTTCCGTGCCGCCGCCGTGGAGGACGAACTGGGCGGCACCATTGACTACTACGCCGTGACGCAGCGCCTGCTCAAGTTCGGCGACGGCGTGCATTGGAAACTCATCGAGACGCTGGCCGTGGACATCGCGCAGATGATTCTCGAAGACTTCGGCCCGCAACGCGTAACGGTGGAGGTGAAGAAATTCATCATCCCGGAGGCAAGGCATGTCTCCGTGCGAGCGACACGTTCCCAGACGGCCTGAATAATTCCCCGCGCATCCTTGTCTCTTTCTCCCAACATGCAAAACACCCGCTCCTTCAATCGCCGTGCATTCGTGAAATCCGTGGCGGCCAGTTCCCTCGCCCTGCCCTTCTTCATCCCGCGCCTGCTCTCCGCGCCCGCCTCGGGCCGGGTGCGCCACGCCAGCTTCGGCGCGGGCGGCATGGCCGCGACCGACTTCGGCGAAATCACCGGGCACCCGAGCGTGGACTTCGTGGCCGTGGCCGACGTGGAACCGGCGCGCGGCGAGGCCTTGAAGAAAAAGTTCCCCGACCTGCGCGTCTATGCCGACTGGCGCGAGCTGCTCGACAAGGAAAAGGATTTGACCAGCGTAAACGTCTCCACGCCCGACCACATGCACGCGCCCATCGGCATGAGCGCCATGCGCCGCGGCCTGCACGTCTATGGCCAGAAGCCGCTCACGCACGACCTCTACGAGACGCGGAAGCTGACGGAGTTCGCGCGCGAGAAGAAGCTGGTCACGCAGATGGGCATCCAGATTCATTCGAGCGGCGTCTATCGCCAGGCGGTGGCGCTGGTGCAGACCGGCGCGATTGGCAAGGTGAAGGAAGTCCACACCTGGAGCAGCAAGAAGTGGGGCGACACCGCCGCGAAACCGGACCGCGTTGATCCCGTGCCCGCAGGCTTCAACTGGGACGCGTGGCTCGGCGTGTGCGCGGAGCGGCCGTTCATCAAGGGCTTTTACCATCCCGGCGAGTGGCGCAAGCGTCTGGACTTCGGCACCGGCACCTTCGGCGACATGGGCTGTCACATTTACGATCCGGTGTTCAAGGCGCTCGCGTTGACCGCGCCGCTTTCCGTGCGCAGCGAAGGCCCCGCGCCGAACGCGCATTCGTGGGCCATTGATGCCGTGATTCATTACGTCTTTCCCGGCACGCAGTTCACCGAAGGCCAGACCGTGAAAGTGACGTGGTATGACGGCGACGCGCGTCCGCCGCAGGAAGTGCAGGAGTTGGTGCGGAACAAGAAAGCGCCGCCGGAGAAGCCGTGGAAGCTCACGGACCAGGGGAGCATCATCATCGGCACGACGGGCGTGCTGCTCATCCCGCATGTGGATCGGCCACGGCTGTTCCCGGCGGAGTCCTTTGCGAATTTCAAACTGCCCGCGACGGAAAACGGCAATCACTGGCACCAGTTCGTGGACGCCATTCTCGGCAAGGACAAGACGTCGGCGAACTTCGACTACGCCGGCCCGCTTACCGAAGCCGTGCTGCTCGGCAGCGTGGCCTCGCGCTTCCCGCACACTACGCTGGATTGGAACGCGAAGAAGATGACGTTCAATGTCAAGGACGCGAACCAGTTTGTGCGGAGGAAGTATCGCAAGGGGTGGGCTGTGAAGGGGCTGTGAGGTGAGGTGGGACGGCTTGCGCGTCCGCCCCGCTCCTCGCGAGGCACGAGTGCGGGGCCGCCCGCAGATGTCCGTTCATCACCACCCAAAAGCCCCGGAAAAAATCTTTACACCCAAAATCACGGCCCCTAGGCTTCGCCACTCAAAATTAAAAAGAAGCAGTAGTTGTTATGGAGAAAGCGAAAGTTATCGAAGGCGTGCAGATTCACGAAAAAGACACGGGTTCTTCCGATGTCCAGATTGCGTTGCTCACGAGCCGCATCAATGAACTCACCGAGCATCTGCAAAAGAACAAGAAGGATCACAGCTCCCGTCGCGGGCTGCTGCAGATGGTCAGCCAGCGCCGCAAGCTGCTGGATTACCTCCACAAGAAGAACGCCCCGCGTTACGTGGCGATCACCAAGAAGCTTAAATTGCGTAAATAATTTCGAGACGCGCGCCACCTGCGGCGCGCGTTTCAGTTTCATCGGGCCGCAACACGCGGTGGTCCGGTGACCCACAACAAACCAAACGCGTATTGAGCCTGACCGCCTCTGGGTAATTTCAATCAGCTCCGAATCTGTTCGGAGTTCACTGAAGTTCCTCCGGAGGTGGCGGGTCACAGGAAGAGAAACAAATGCCCCATAAGGTAACAGCCACAGTCTGTGGCAAAGACATCCACATCGAAACCGGCAAGATCGCCAAGCAAGCCGACGGCTCCGTCATCGTCACGCTCGGCGAGACGGTGATCATCGTCGCCGCCGTCGCGGCCACGAAGGCCAAGCCCGGCCAGGAATTTTTCCCGCTCACGGTTGATTACCGCGAACGCGCGTCGGCGGCCGGCAAGTTCCCCGGCGGCTACTTCAAGCGCGAAGGCCGGCCCACGGAAAAAGAAATCCTCACCTGCCGCCTCACTGACCGCCCGATTCGCCCGCTCTTTCCCAAGGGCTGGTACAACGAAGTGC
>JANOAY010000222.1:0-8290 GCA_031411375.1 Pedosphaera sp.
TCGTGCGTGAGAAAAAACGGGATGAAAATCGCCGGGATGCCCACCGGCACAAACCATTCGTCGCCAATGTGGCAGGGGGGATGAAACGCGAGACCCTTCTGCGACAGTTCGTCGTAGAGCTGCTTCACCAGCGGCTCGACGGGACTGCCTTCGAGCGTGAGGCCGAGCTTGGAAATCTTTCTCTCCAGCAACTCGTCGTCGCTGAGATTGATCCACTCGGGCGGTTCCATGCGCGGGACGGTAGCAAGTGGAGGTAAATGCACAACACTAGCGAAAGTAGGAGGCTCGATTAGAAGAGGCGGTCGCCAATGTTCTCCGGCCGCGAAGCGGCACAGGAAATTAGCCAGCTACGAAGTTGCGATGGCGAAAGATTTTTTCGTCCCGGAGGGACGGGGGGAATGCGCCGGATAATTCCACCGTCCCTTCAGGACAATCTTGTTTGGCTGATGATTTCCAGACACTTTGTGTCTGGCTAATTTCCGGTTGTCCCTTCGGGACGACGCGGGCGTCAGATTTTTCAGGCCGATTGACCGCCAGATTCAATCGCCCGCTCGCGCACAATAAAACGGACGGCTTCAAGCAAAGTGTCGCAGGTGAAGTCCGGCTCCACCGCATGCTTCCCATCGCCACCGCCGTGGCCGGTGCGGACGAGGATGGATTTCACGCCCGCGTTCCGCGCGGTCTGCACGTCAATCGTCGTGTCGCCGATCATCCACGACTGGGCGAAGTCGATGCTCAAGTCGCGTTGTGCCTGAAAGAGCATTCCGGGCTTCGGCTTGCGGCAGTCGCAGGCGATTTTCAGCTCCGCGCGCTCGCCAGGAAAACCTTTCTCCGGGTGATGCGGGCAGAAATAGATGCGGTCGAGGAAGGCGTGCTCGCGGCCCAGCAAGGTTTCGAGCTTGTTGTGAATCAACTGCAAGTCGGCCTCCGTGCAGAAACCTTTGGCGATGACTGGCTGATTCGTCACGAGCACGGCGCGCAGTCCGGCGTGATTTAATTCATGCACCGCCTCGGCCACGCCGGGCAAGAGTTCGAGGTCATCGATCTTGTGCAGTCCTTGCGCGCTGACTTCTTTGATCAAGGTGCCGTCGCGGTCGAGGAAGACGGCGGGCTGTTTCACGGCCAGCGTGCTGCGCTGGATGATGCCCGCGTCATACTGCCCGCACACCCAGTCGTAGCGCGCGGGCGTGCCGATGTCTTTGATGAACTCCGGACTGTTGTAGCCGAGCAGTTTCGCGCCGCGCCGCAGCATGGCGGGGAACAGGTCCTTGCCGAAGTCCATCGGCGGTCCCGCGTAGGTGACGACGTGAGGAGTCTCACTCTTTCCAGAATAGATCAGAGACTCGTTACCTCGTCTCCTACAGAAACTTTCGAGCGCGCGGCGCTCAAAGACGTAGAGCCCGGCATTGACGAGGTTCTGGAAAAATTTCTCCGGCGCGTGCGGCCGGTTGTGAAACGCCGTCACCCAATTCACCGCGTCCATCTCCACGAGATCAGAATCGAGCGGGTGATTGTTCGGATGGAGAAAGAGCGTGGCGTCCGCGCCGGACGCTTCATGCGCGTTCCAGAGGCGCGTGAGGTCCACGTTTACCATCGTGTCGCCGTACATCATGGCGAAGCGTTCGGCGAGTTGATCAAAGCCCGCGAGCGTCGCACCGGCCGTGCCGAGCGGTTCCGTCTCCACGATGTATTGCAGCCTCAGCCCGAAGCGCGAGCCGTCGCCGAGATGCTGCTGAATCAAATCCGCGCGGTAGTGAACGAACAGCAGCACGTCGGTGAACCCGTGCGCGCGCGCAAGTTCGATCTGATGTTCGAGCAGCGGCCTGCCCGCGATGGGAATCATCGGCTTGGGCAGATCGCCGAGACGATCCTTGAGGCGCGTGCCTTGGCCGCCGGCGAGGATGACCAACTGCTTCATCGCCCGGCTTCCGCGACGATTTCCTCCACCGCGCGATCCACGGCGGCGCTCGAAGTAAGCCTCGGTGCCCACCCGAGCTTCTTCAGCTTCTCGATGGAGTAATTGAACTTCGGTACGTCTCCGACCCAGCCTTTGTTGCCGCCGGTGTAGCGAATCTTCGCGGCGGGCGAATGTCGCGCGATGACGGTCTCGGCGATGTAACGCACCGTGGTCGCCGTGTCCGCCGTGCCGATGTTGTAGTAGTTCAGCTTGGCGTCCGCGCGGTCCACGATGAAGAACATCGCCTCCAGCAAATCGGAGATGTGGAAGTAAGGTTTCTCCTGCGTGCCGTCGCCGAGCACTTCGAGTTCTTGCGGGTTCGCTTTCAACTTTTGCACGAAGTCGTGAATGACGCCGTGCGTGGAACGACTGCCCACGACGTTCGGGAAGCGGAAAATCCACGCGCGCTGGAGATACGCTTCCGCCGCCGCCGAGATGCTGGCCTCGGAAGAAAGTTTCATCGCGCCGTAATTGGAAATCGGGAAGAGAGGTCCCATGTCCTCCTCCATGCGGCCCGGCAGCACGCCGTAAATCGCCGACGTGGATGCGAAGGCGATCTTCGGAATCTTCAACTCGCGCATCACCTTGAGCGTGTTGAAGGTGGTCATGAAGGTGTCGCGCAAATCCACCTCGGGATCGGTGACGCCGGCGCGGATGTCCGAGTTCGCGGCGAGATGCCACGTCATGTCGAAGGGTTTGTCGTGCGACAACTGCCGCACTGCGCGGGTGAACGACGGCAGATCATTCACGTCGCATTCCACGAACTTGAACTTCTGATGGTCGAGCGCGCGGGCGATATTCGCGCGGCGACCCAGTTTCATGTTGTCCACGCCAAGCACGAAGCAGCCGCGTTCGAGCAATCGGTCAATGAGATGACTGCCGATAAAACCCGCCGCGCCGGTGACCAGACATTTTTGCATTGGTGCGCGGATGAAAACGGGCGGGCGGGGTGTTGTCCATGCGATACTCGCGGGCCGAAGTTTTTCGGCCCAGAAAGCAGACTTGCACTTCAAGTTTTTCGGGGCATTTTCCGCTCTGAACCAGTGAAGATGTCTTCTCAGCGCAGCGCGTTGGTGTCCGGCTTTTTGGCCGGGCGACGCGCGCGCGCGTTCACGCTGCTGGAACTGCTCACCACCATTGCCATCATCGCGGTGCTTGCGGCGTTGCTGCTGCCGGCGTTGCAGAACAGCTATCGCAAGGCGCGGCGCGTCGTCTGCACGAGCCAGTTGAAGCAGGTCGGCACGGCCTTCCAGGCGTGGGCGCATGACCACGACGACCTGTATCCGATGCAGGTCCCGGCGAGCGCGGGCGGCACGAAGGAGTTCGCGCAGCAGGCGGCGCTGAACCCGAACGAGTCCTTCACCTACCGCCACTTTCAAGCTGTATCGAACGAGCTGCTGATTGCGAAAGTCCTGCTCTGTCCGGCGGAAAAATCGCGCACGGCGGCGCGCGACTTCGAGTCGTTGCGGAACGAGAACATCAGCTACTGGCTGAACAACGACGCGGTGTTCGGCCATCCGAGTTCGCCGCTGGCCGGCGACCGGAACGTGCGCACGTCGGGCCGGACGGAGTGGACCTTCGTGCAGTTCGGCCCGGGCGACGCGCTGGAATTTTCCGCCGACCTGCACGGTCATCGCGGCAACGTGGCCTTCGGCGACGCGCATGTGGACACGCTGGACAGCGCGGCGCTGCGGCTCGCGTTCGCGCTGGTCACGAATTCGCCGAACGTCACGCTCGCGCTGCCCGCGCGGGAACTGCCGCCCGAGCCGCCCGCAGCAGTGGCGTCGAACACGGCGGGTGGAAATTCAACGGGCGGTGGCGGTGCCGGCGGCGCGGGTGCGGCAGCGGCAGCTTCTTCATCCGGCGCCGGCGGTGCGGCGGGAACGGCGGCGACAGGAAATAATTCAAGCCCGACCACTCCAAGCCGCACGACCGCGCCCGGCGGCGGCGGCGTGGGCGGCACGCTGGCGATGGGCGGAGACACGGTGGTGTTCACGCGGATTGACGGGACGTTCGCCACGTCGTCGGTGCCGCGCCGGTTCACGAATGTGGCCACGATGGCTGCGCGCCCGCGTCCGGCGGAGATTGAGAAGAGTCATCCGCTCGTGGACTTCGTGCAGTCGGTGACGCGCAAGGCGCAGCGGCAGATCAACTGGCTGCTGCTGATTCTGCTGGTGCTGGTGGCGTTGAACATTCTCGACCGGATGCGCCGGAAAATGCGCGCACCCAGACGGCGGGCGCGGGCTTGACCCGGGCCTGGCCGGAGCTCCCGAAAAAACCAAACGGTCCGACTCCCCGGTTGCCAAGCGCCGCGCCGGGTTCTACAACCTCGCCACACCAATTATGAAACGCCTGAACCGCTTTGCCCTCGCCACGCTCACGCTCGCTGCCGCCGTCTCGTTCTCCGGCTGCGCGCACGCCCCGCTCACCTTCACGGCCGCCAAGGAATTGACGTATTCCGTGGCGCCGAACTTCTTCGACGCCAAGCCCGGCGGCCAGCCCGTCGGCCCGTGCCACGGCGCGCTGCTGATTGACAAGGCGGGACAGATCTATGTCACCACGGACACCAAGCGCGGCATCCTGGTCTTCGCGCCGGACGGGAAATTTCTCCGCCACTTCGGCCCGTCGCACATTCACGGCGCGGAGCTGCGCGAGGAGAACGGCGTGGAATACATTTACGGTGCGCGACCTTCGCAGCATCACGTTGTGAAGCTTACGCTGGCCGGCGAGCAGGTCTGGGACATCAATTACCCGTCCGAGTCCGGCCTCTACAAAGATGCGAAGGGCTTCAATCCCTGCGCCGTGACGGTGGGGCCGGACGGTTCGATTTACGTGGCCGACGGCTACGGCGCAAACTACGTGCTCAAGTTCGACGCCCAGCGGAAGTTCGTGAAAGCCTTCGGCGGCAAGGGCGCGGAGGAAGGCAAGTTCAACACCTGCCACGGCATCGCGCTCGATACGCGTGGCGCGAAGCCGCTGCTGCTGGTTTGCAACCGCAACAACAACCGCGTGGAGCACTGGGACCTGGAGGGGAATTTCGTGCGGGTCATCCAGAAGGATTTGCGTATGCCCGCCGCCGTCCACATTCGCGGAGCGTATGCGGTCTTCCCCGAGCTGCAAGGCCGCGTGACCGTGCTGAACGCGGACGGCTCCATCGCCGCGCAAGTCGGCGACAACCCGAACGAGAAGCAGCGCGGCAATTACGGACTCGCGGCGGACCAGTGGAAGGACGGCGTTTGCAACTCTCCGCACGGCGCGTCCATGGATCGCGATGGCAACCTGCTGGTGAACGAGTGGAGCGCGCTCGGGCATCTGCACAAATTCGCGCGGCAGAAGTAGGCGGCGGGGTGGCACTGGCCGCGCTGCGACCAAACCCTAGTGGGGCTGCCGGGACGGCTGCCCCACTAAACATCGCGCGCTGCGAGCACTTCTACGTCACCAACCATTTCCAGAGGCCCGCGCCGGAACTTTGTTTGAACAGTCCCGCCGATTTCTGCTCAGATGGCTGCGTTCATGCAACCTGACGAAAAACCGGAGACGACGACCGCGCCCGCTGCCGCCCCAGCGCGCGGTTTCATGGAGGAACTGCGCGCCTTCGGCGACGCCATTCCGTACAAGGCGCTGCTCGGCGTGCTCGTGCTGGGCTGGGTCGCGCTGTTCCATTTCTACGGCAACCCCACGCTCGGCTACATCAACACGCGCTCGCTCTTCGGCTGGTTGAAAAACACCTACGACCAGTCGGCGGATGACAATTTCGGCGTGTTCATCCTACCTGCCGTGCTGGCGCTGCTCTGGTGGAAACGCGCGGAACTCGCCGCCGCGCCCAAGCGCTTCTGGTGGCCGCCGCTGCTGCTGCTCATCTTCGGCGCGCTGCTCCACCTCGCGGGTTACACGGTGCAGCAGACGCGGCTCTCGGTCGTCGGCTTCTTCTTCGGACTGTATGCCATGCTTGGAATGCTCTGGGGCTGGGCGATGTGGCGCGCGCTGTTCTTCCCGTTTTTTCTCTTCGCGTTCGCCATGCCGCTGACTGGGGAACTGGAGGGCCTGACGCTGCCGCTGCGCTACGTGGCCACGAAAATTACCGTGATGTTCAGCCACCTCGGCGGCATTGACGTGGTGCAGAAAGGCACGGAGATCGAGAGCGGCGGCGGGCATTTCAAATACAACGTCGAGGCCGCGTGCAGCGGGCTGCGGAGCCTGACCACGATGCTGATGCTCGGCTGCATCTTTGGTTTCACCGCGTTCAAATCAAACTGGAAGCGCACGGCGCTCATCGCCTCGGCTTTCCCGCTGGCCATTTGCGGGAATGTCATCCGGCTGATCAGCATCGTCATCGCGGCAAGCTGGAAATATGACGAAATGATCGCGGCCAAGCAGCCCCTCGCCGCCGCACGCGCCGCCGCACAAGAGCTGGGCACGCTCGTGCATGACCATTCGGTGATCAAACTGGCGGCCTACATCCCCGCCTTCGTGGGCATGATGCTCCTGGCGCGCTGGCTGCGCGAAGACGGCGAACGCGCGGGCGATGTGAGCGCACGCGGGAACGTGCTGCTGCGCCCCGCGTGGGCGGTGGGCGCGGCGGTGCTGATCATCACGGCGGGGACGGCAGGTTTCCTCGCCACGCAGCACACGCGGCAGATGCTCGGCCAGCCCGGCGTGCGCGTGGAGCAGCGCCCGATGTATTCGGTGGAACAGGGCGCGTCCACGAACGAACCCAAACGCATCGCCGAGAGCCGCGTGCATCTGCCGGCGCGGGTGCTGGATTTTCAGTCGAAGGAATTTCCCATTCCGCACACGACCTGGGAGGCGTTGCCGAGGGACACGGTGTTCGGCCATCGCATGTACGGGCAGACGAACGGATTCATGCTCGACGTGCAGGTGGTGCTGATGGGCGCGGACCGGAGCAGCATTCACAAGCCGCAGTACTGTTTGCGCGGGAGCGGGTTCGACATTGTGAAGACGGAACCGCAGACCATCCGCATCCAGCGTCCGCAGGCGCATGATTTGCCGGTGATGAAGCTGTCGCTGGGCCGCACGGTGCGGGACGGCGAGGCGACGCGGCGCGAGGCGGGCGTGTATGTCTATTGGTTCGTGGCCGACGGCGAGGTGACCGCCGAGCACCGGCAGCGCATGTGGTGGATGGCGCGGGACATGTTGAAGACGGGCGTGCTCCAGCGGTGGGCGTATGTAATTTGCTTCGCGCCCTGCGCGCCGGGCGCGGAGGACGCGACCTACGAGCGGATCAAGGAATTCATCGCCGCCGCCGTGCCGGAACTGCACACCGGAGCGCCGGGGAAACTGGCGCGGGCGGAAGCCGCCGCGCGCTGAGGAGGATGGTCAGGATGAAAATCCAAATCCCAAATCCCAAATCCCAAACAAATTCCAAACTCCAAGATCCAAAGTGTGCGCGGAAAGGGCGGACGCTGGCTGGAGTTTGGAATTTGAGATTTGTTTGGGATTTGGGATTTGGGATTTGGAGTTTGCCCCTGTCTCCGCCCCTCGCCTACAACCTCACGAACCGAAGTGCCGTGAAGTTTGACCGTGACGTTTGATTATGCTGCGCCGTAACCGTCAGTTGCGAAACCAGATGCACCAGCTCAAGGACACGACCTTGTTCGGCGTGGCGCTCTGGCTCGCGCACTGGGTGCGGAGCGCGTGGGAGTTAGACCTCTTCGGCCTAGGCGGCTTCTTCTTCCACCGGCTGGGCTGGGCCGTCTTCAATCCCGACCATCCCATCGAGCCGTTCTCGGAGTTCCAATGGCTCTACGTGGTGCTCATTCCCGGCGTGCCGCTCGTGCTCGAGTCGCAAGGGTTCTACGCGCGCCCGATCATCGCCGGACGGCGCGACACCGCCTGGCGGCTGCTCAAGGGGACGATCATCACCACGATGCTCGTCATCATCGCCACCTTCTTCGGCAAGGAACTGCTCGCCCGCGGCGTCATCCTGCTCTTCGGCGTGTTCGCCTTCCTGCTCGTTTTTCTCTCCGAGGAATGCAACCGCGCCTACACCAAGCGCCGGATGAACCAGGCCCAGTACCGCCGCAAGTTCATCCTCATCGGCTCGCGCGACGACACGCGCCGCCTGCGCGAAGAACTCGCCGGACGCCCGGACGAAGCCATCGAAGTCATCGGCGAACTCGACCTCAACGAATACTCCGTCGAGCGGCTCATCAAAATGCTGCACGACCACTCCGCCAGCGGCGTGATCATCAACGCCCAGCACACCTATTTCGGCGAAGTAGAGAAGGCCGTGCAGGCCTGCGAACTGGAAGGACTCGAAGCCTGGCTCATCGCCGACTTCTTTAAGACCAACATTTCCCGCACCGCCTTCGA
>JANOAY010000223.1:0-2161 GCA_031411375.1 Pedosphaera sp.
GCGTGAACGTCATCTCGCGGAATCTGGTGCACAGCCTTGCGCTGGCCAACCCAAGCGCAACTTCGACGATGAATGGTATCTTGATCCAGTCCGGGATCACCGTGCAGAACAATCAGGTGCGTGTGGGCCTCGATGCGACCGGGACCAGCACGGCAGCCACAGGCATTGTGCGCGGCATCTATGACAACGGCACGACGGAGGGCCGGAACTTCTACCACAACTCCGTCTATGTCGGCGGCACGCAGACCTCCGGGACGGCTGCGACCGTCGCTCTCGGTGCTGTTACCGGCGTGAGCAACATCCGCACTTACCAGAACAACATCTTCGTGAACGCCCGCAGCAACAGTGGCGCGACGAGCAAGCACTACGCCGTCAGCTACGGCGGCACGACCGTGAACCCCACCGGCCTGACGGCGGGCGGCAACCTCTTCCTCGCCAGCGGCACCGGCGGCGTCTTCGGCCTCTACAACAGTGCCGACCGCGCCGACCTCTCCGCGTGGCAGGCCGCGACCGGGCAGGACGCCGCGAGTCTCAATGCCGACCCGCTCTACCTGAACCCCAGCGGCGACGCGACCACGGTGAACCTGCACATTCCCGCCAACAGCCCTGCGAACAACGCCGGCCTCGCTATCAGCGTGACGGATGATTTCGACGGCGGCATTCGTTCCCTCACCACGCCGGACATCGGCGCGGATGAATTCGTCGTGGCCGCGAACGCCGCCCCGACGGATATTTCCCTCTCCGCCAACTCCCTCGCGGAAAACAACGCGCCCGGCGCGACCGTGGGCACGCTCACCGCGACCGACCCCGACGCGGGCAACACGCACACCTTCACCTTGGTCTCCGGCACGGGCGACACCGACAACGGCAGCTTCACCATCGTCGGAAGCGCGTTGCGGCTCACGCCGAGCGCGGATTTTGAAACGAAGAGCAGCTACGCCCTGCGCGTGCGGGCCACGGATGTCGGCGGGCTGTTCTTCGAGAAACCTTTGATCGTCACAATCACCGATGTCGTGGAAGTGACGCTCGTGGCGAGCAACCTCACCGTCACGCGCGGACGGGGACTCACGTTGAAGATCAAGATCGCCGACCTCGCGCGGGATTTGAACAGCCTCCCGGTCTCCGTGCAGTCGCTCGGCGCGGGCGCGCAGGGCGCGACGCTCACCTTCGACAGCACGCGCCTTTACTACACGCCGGCCAACGACAACAACGACAGCTTCACCTACGTGGTGAGCAACGGCAGCCTGACCGCGACCGGCACCGTGACCGTGACGGTGGTGTCCGCGCCCGGCGGCCTCGCGCAGAGCATCACGGTGTCCGGCGGCGCGGCCACGGTGAAGTGCTTCGGCATCCCCGGCTACCAGTACGACGTGCAGCGCACGACCAGCCTGGAAGCGCCGGTCACCTGGACGACCTTGAACGGCATTGCGCTCACGCCCGACGCAGTGGGCGCGTTCACCTTCACCGACACCAACGCGCCGAACGGCACCGCCTTTTACCGGAGCGCGCAGCATTGATCGCCTTGCAAACTGCGGACGAAAAAATCTGAACGCCATGAAACTGAACTGGAATGACGCCGTTGAAAGTTTGCCGGAGCGCGGCGTTCACGCCGCTTCACCGTTCGCAAAGTTCACGAGCTACGAACACCAAGGAGTTGTCCACGGTGAAGCGGCATAAATGCCGCGCCCCGTCGTCACGCGGCCTTCGCAAGGTCGAATCTTGAAGGCGCCGTCAGGTGCCAGCGGAGGAGCGGAACGCCGGCTTCAGCCGGCAGGGCTGGCCCAGGCCGCCAACCTCAGGTTCTGGAGGATGCCTTCGGCGTTCGCAGCTTGCGGCCGGCTGAAGCCGGCGTTCCGGGTGGTGGCACCTTCAAGATGCGCCTTACCCCGGCTGGTTATTTTATCCGCGTCCATCCGTGTCCATTCGTGGCGGCTCATTTTCCGCTTCGGAATTCGGGTTGAGGCGGACGGGGCTGGGGAACCGAGCCGAAAATTATTTCACCTCCCCGGTAACTTCCCGCCGCGCTTCCCGTTTATCTCGCCCTGAATGACCAAACTGTCTGTCGCCATGAAAAACTCACGCTCCACGATCCTCGTCCTGGTGTCGCTCCTCGCCGTCCTGCTCCCCGCCCGCGCCGCCACGAACACTGGCGTCACCGGCG
>JANOAY010000224.1:0-2128 GCA_031411375.1 Pedosphaera sp.
CCAGCTCGGTGATGGACGCGGCGCGCGGGTTGACCTCGATGCCGAGGAACTGATGCGGGTCCACCGTTTCGCCTTCGAGTTCGAGTTTGAAGTTCTCGCCAAAGTCCGCCGCCACCACGAGCACTTCGCCTTCGAGCCGTTTCAGGAGTTCGAGGGTGACGTAGAGAAAGTTCCCGGAGCCGCACGCGGGATCGAGCACGCGCACGGCGCAGAGTTTTTTGTGGAAGCCGAGAATTTCCGCGCGCGCCTCCTTGAGCTTGTCCGCCCGCGCATGGGTGAGCGCGGCGGCGCGCACATTTTCCCATTCCGCGCGCATCGGCTCGATGACCGTGGGCAGCACGAGGCGCTCGACATAGGCGCGCGGGGTGTAGTGCGCGCCGAGCTTGTGCCGCTCGTGGGGATTCAAGGCGCGCTCCAGCAAGGTGCCGAAGATGGCCGGCTCGACGTGTTTCCAATCCAGCCGGGACGCGGCGCGGAGCAGGCCGAGCTGCGTGCCGTTCACGGGCAGCACCGTGTCGTCCGCGAAGAGACCGCCGTTGAAGCGCAGGAGCTTGTGCATGAGCACCACGGAAATGCTTTTCCCGGTGCCGGTGTTCATCTCGCGGAAGAGCGTGCCGAGCATTTCGGGAAAGCCCGTGCCGTCGTCGGGAATTTTCTGGAGCAGATCGGTGAAGCTGCGCGTGGGGAGCAGCGCCACGTCCTCGGCGAACATGCAGAAGAGGCAGCGGCTCAGGAATTCGGCGACGACTTGCGGCGGGTGTTTATCTGCTTCGAGCGACTTGGCGAGTTCCGCGAGATGCCCGGCAATCTCGCGCGTGACGGCGGCGGAAGTGCGCGCCGGGTCGAGCGAGAAAGGATTGGTCCAGATGGCGCGCAGGCGCGCGCGAATCTCCGGACGCGCGAGATCGGCGAGACGCAGGCGGAAGGTGCGCGAGTCCGGGAACTGGAGATAGGCTTTCCCGGCCTGGGTGAAATCCGCGTAAATCTCGAACGTGTCGCCCACGTCCACGACGATGAGGAAAGGCGGGTTCGCCTCGTCTTGCGGCAGCGAACGGATGTAACGCTCGGCCTGCCCGCGCGCCTTGAACATGGCGTCGTCCCAGCGGTCGGTGCCGCGCGTGGGGCCGGAGGGTTTTCGTTTCTTGGTAGGAGACGACGTGAGGAGACTCTGATCAATTTTCTCGGAAGTGAGTTGGAGACTCCTGACGTCGTCACCTACGCGGAGGGGCTGGGCCGCTTCCGCATCTTCAAGCGCGAGCTGGAGCGGCGTGGCCTCGGCTTGCGCGGCGTGAAATTGTTTCGACTCCAGCACGAAGCAGCCGCGTTTGTAGAGGTCAATGCGGCCTTCGGTTTCCGAGCCGTCGCGATGCTGCTGGCGCACGGGAAACTCGAAGGCGTAGCCGCCGGTGAAGGTGGGCTGCGGTCGCGAGACTTCGAGGATGTCGCAAAGTTCGGAGAGGAATAGCTGCGAGTTGGCGCGTTCGCTGGCGCTGGCGGCGGCCCAACGGGTGATGAAGTGCTGAATGGCGTCCCCGGACATGAGCGTTTGTGGCGGGAGAGTGTTTCGTTCACAGCGCGAGGTCAATAGCACGTTCAAGACGGAGTGAATTTGCCCTGAGAGCACTGCGTCTAGGAAGCAACCAAACACCCAACGCCATGAGCAACAGGAACCGCAAACGTGATCCTTTGGTCGAGGTCCGCCAGGAAAACGCGCGCCTACGCGCGAAATTGGAAATGTATGAGCGTGTCATTGAGGCCATTCCCAATGGGCTGTGGCACCGGGACTTGGAAACGAACGAACTGTGGCTCTCGCACAGTTGGGGCCAGAGTCTGGGGTATGCTGAGCACGAGTCTCCAAAGACGTTCCAAGATATCCTGGCTCTCACTCATCCAGATGATCTCGAAGCTTTCCAGCGAGCCATCACGGAACACCTAAAGGGTGGCACAACGCACTACGAGAACAAATTTCGTATCCGGGCCAAGGATCAAAATTATCAGAGAACCCAAGCGAGCGGGCGATTGTTCAAGGGAGCCGATCAGAAGCCGCGCTGGCTGGCGGGTTATCACCGGGATTTCAGTGCGGAAGAGCAGCAGGCCAAGGAACAGCGAGATCGGCTGGCTATGTTCC
>JANOAY010000225.1:0-2159 GCA_031411375.1 Pedosphaera sp.
CCGTTCGATCAATTCATCCGTGAACAGATCGCCGGGGACTTGCTCGACTCGAAGACCCTTTCAGAAAAGCGCCGTCGGATGATCGCCACGACCTTCCTCGCCCTCGGCAACACCAACCTCGAAGAGCAGGACAAGGCGCAACTCCGCATGGACATCGTGGACGAACAGCTCGACACCATCGGCAAGGCGATGCTGGCGCAGACCATCGGCTGCGCACGCTGCCACGATCACAAGTTTGATCCCATCCCTACGCGCGATTACTACGCGCTGGCCGGCATCCTGCGGAACACCAGGACGGTCACGAACGCGAACGTCTCCGGCTGGATCGAGTTGCCGCTGCCGGTCGAGCCGGAGCAGGAGAAAATTTTCACCGCGCATGAGCAGCAGGTCGCGGCGTTGCAGAAAGAGATCAAGACGGCGAAAGACGCCGCCAAGACGCTGGCAGGAAAAAGTTCTGAACCCCAATCAGGGCGTGATTTTCAGCCCGCCGTCGTCGCGGCCAGCGCCTTGCCCGGCCTCGTCGTGGACAGCGCGCAGGCGAAAGCCGTGGGCGAGTGGAAGCATTCGCAGTTCTCCAAGCACTACATCGGCGACGGCTACGTGCATGATGACTTGAAGGGCAAGGGCGAGAAGACGCTGACCTTCCAACCTGACTTGAAGAAGGCGGGCCGCTACGAAGTGCGCTTCGCCTATCAGCACGACACCTCGCGCGCGACGAATGTGCCCGTGACCGTCTTTCACGCCGACGGCGAAACGACGGTCCTCGTGAACGAGCGGGAAGCGCCGGTGCTCGACGGGCGTTTCGTGTCGCTCGGCCAGTTTCTCTTCGAGGGCAACGGCTTCGGCTCCGCGCTCGTCTCGAACGAAGGCACGCAAGGCCACGTCACGGCGGACGCGGTGCAATTCCTGCCGGTCGATCTCGCAGGAGCCGAGGTCACGAGGCTCACTTCAAACTCCGGCCCCAAAGCCACGAAGGACAAAATGGTCTCCGCTGAATTAAAGTCGCTCGAAGCGAAACTGAAGCAGCTTCAGGAGTCCGGGCCGAAGCGCCCGCTCGTCATGTCCGTGCGCGAGGAGGAGAAGATTGAGGACGCGTTCATCCATGTGCGCGGCAGCGTTCACAACCTTGGAGCGAAAGCGCCGCGCGGTTTTCTGCAAGTGGCGACGCTCGGCACGCCGCCCCTCGTGCCGGAGCAGCAGAGCGGCCGGCGCGAGTTCGCGGACTGGATTGCCAGCCCGACGAATCCGCTCACCGCGCGGGTGATGGTCAACCGCACCTGGCACTGGCTGTTCGGCGCGGGACTCGTCCGCACGACGGACAACTTCGGCACCACGGGCGAGACGCCGTCGCATCCCGAGTTGCTCGATCACCTCGCGGCGCAATTCATCGCGCAAGGCTGGTCGGTGAAGAAACTGGTGCGCGAGATCATGCTGTCGCGAACGTATCAACTCGGCTCGCAGGTGGATGGCCTCGCGCTGCGAGGCCAGGCGCTCGCAGCGCGAGCGCTTCCACCTGATCCCGAGAACCGCCTGTTCTGGCGCGCGAACCGGCGTCGGCTCGACGCCGAGTGCATTCGCGACACGATGCTCGCGGTGAGCGGACAGTTGAGCAGCGAGCGCGGCGGGCCATCTTTCCAAGCCACGCAATCCTCGGACTACGGCTTCAATTTCACCGAACCGCGCCGCAGCGTTTACGCGCCCGCCTTCCGCAACGCACTGCCGGAGATTTTTGAAGCCTTCGACTTCGCCGATCCCAGCATGGTTGTGGGCGTGCGCAACGTCAGCACCGTCGCGCCGCAGGCGCTGTTCCTGATGAACCATCCCTTCGTGCGCGAGCAGGCGAAGCTCGCCGCGCAGCGGTTGCTGGCGGAAAAACTGCCGGACGATGACGCGCGCCTGAACCGCGCCTGCCGTCTCGCACTGGGCCGCAAGCCCACGCCGGGCGAACAATCCATCGCGCGGAATGTTTTGCAGAACACGGGCGTTGCAACGGAGGCGTGGACGGACATCTTCCACGCGCTGTTCGCCTCGCCGGACTTTCGTTATGTGCCATGACGCCGAAGGCTTTGGGACTGCGGCAAGAATTTCCGCTCTGGAAAAGCGCGGAGCGCGCGGGCGGCTCCGCCGGAGATCCAGAGCGGCAATTCTTGCCGCAGTCC
>JANOAY010000226.1:0-3584 GCA_031411375.1 Pedosphaera sp.
GGCTTGCGGAAGGAGAGCAGTTCATCCATCTCCTGCAACCGCGCGCGCTCGACCGTCTGATGATCCAACTGCGCCTCGATCACATTCCGCAACAGCACGAAGTCCACGCGCCCCTGCTGGTTAAGCGCGACGAAGTACACCTGCGGCAAACGCCCCTGCCAGTCGCGATACAGGGTGTTCAACCGCTCAAAGCGCACGTCCGACCAAGGCAAGTCATAAAAGCGCGACACCGCCGAGCGGTCGCTGCTGTAGAGCCGCACGGTGTCCTGCAACTCCGCCTCGCCCGCGCGCAGGGAAGCAGTGAGAGCCACCGTGGAGAGAGCGAGCAACCAATGAAATTTCATGAGCCGCGAGCGTCGCCAACGAGGTCTGGCGAGTCAATCTTGCCAGCGGGTCGGGGGGGGATTGAAAGTGGCGGGTAGCGGAAGTGGGTCAGGCTTCCAGCCTGACGGTTCACGGGGCTCCCCAGCCCCGTGTTCATCAGGGCGCCACCGCACTTGGAACCGGCCGCAGGATGCCGCCGGAACCGTCAGGCTGGAAGCGTGACCCACTTGGTTCCCGGCCCGGCACGCGGTTGACCGCCACTTTCCATCGCACCCAGCGGGTCGTGGCACCAACGGGGCCTCTCGACACGGGTGCCGAGGCCCGACTGAATCCCTGTTGATTGCCGTGGCGAACGGAGCGCGACACCGCAGTCCAAAGCGCCGCGTGAAGGTTTTGCGCGCGTCTCCAGTTTCGCCCCAGCGTTGGAATCCTGCTTTTCCTCCCGGGCGGCGTTGCTACTCTGCGCCGAGTTCAACCCAAGGAAAATTATGCGCCCTCTCGCCCTGCTGTTGCTTTGCGCCGCCGCGCTCCACGCCGCGCCGCTCACGCTCGTCACGAATGTTGAAGTCCAGCCGCTGCACGCGCAGGTCACGCGCGTGCAGCAGGCGCTCGCGCATCTCGGCGCGCCGTTGAGCGCGGAGGAAATTAGACAGCTCGATGCCGCGCCGTCGTTGCTCGCCGCGCAGGCCGTCGAGCGGATGCAAACGATTCTCGACCGCCACGCGCTGTTCGGTGTGAACATCAATCCCGAGATGCGCGTGAAGGTTTTGCGCGGCGAAGCGAAGGCGGAACTCGACGAGCAGGGCTGGCGCATCTTCCTCGTGAAAGTGGAGAACGCCGCCGGCACCACCGCGCCGCTCAAGGCCGTGAGTCCGAACGCGCAGCGCCTGCACAATTCTCCCGCCGCCGAGGTCGCGAACCGCTGGCTCGACCTCGCGATGTTCGACGTGCAACCGTTGAATCCCACGCTCAGCGGACTCGCGCTCGAGTATCGCATCATCCAAGTCCACAGCCGAGATGCCGGTCAGCGCGAGGGCAAGTTCTCCTTCAACGTCGGGCAGGGGACGCAGGACATCGGCTTCCGCAATGAGGTGGACGTGCTGTTCCATTGCCGCCCCACGCGCGAGATCACCTTCCGCGTGCGTGACGACAAGGGCGAGCCGACGACGGCGGCGTTCTTGATTCGTGATCGTTGGGGACGAATTTATCCCGCGCTCTCGAAACGGCTCGCGCCGGACTTTGCGTTTCAATCGCAGGTCTATCGCGCGGACGGCGAGAAGGTGAAACTGCCGGACGGCACCTACAGCATTGAGCTGTCGCGCGGGCCGGAATCCATCCGCAAAGAATTCGCCTATACGATCAAGCCCGACACGCGCGAACTGAGCTTCCAGGCCGAGCGTTGGATTGATCCGGCGGCAACCGGCTGGTGGTCGGGCGACCATCACATTCATGCGGCGGGCTGTTCGCATTACACGAAGCCGACGGAGGGCGTGTTCGCCGAGCACATGATCCGCCACTGCAAGGGCGAGGATTTGAAGATCGGCGCGAACCTCACGTGGGGGCCGTGCTTTGATTTTCAGAAGCAGTTCTTCTGCGGCGCGGTGGACAAGGTTTCCGAGTATCCCTACCTGCTGCGTTATGACATCGAGGTGAGCGGCTTCGGCTCGCACCAGAGCGGGCACCTCGTGCTGCTGCGGTTGAAGGAGCAGATTTATCCCGGCGGCACTTCGGACATGCACTGGCCCACGCTGGGGTTGAACACCTTGAAGTGGGCGAAGAAGCAGGGCGCGGTCACGGGACCGGCGCACTCGGGCAGCGGCCTGCAATTTCCCGAGAAGATTCTGCCCAGCTCCACCGTGCCGAAATATGACGGCATCGGCGCGAACGAGTTCATCGTGGACATCACGCACGACGTGCCGGGGCCGGATGGCAAATTGGTTCCCGCCATTGATTTCACTTCCACCGTGGACACCGATCCCTACGCGGAATTGAACATGTGGTATCACAGCCTGAACGCGGGCTTCCGCGTGCGCATCAGCGGCGAGACGGATTTCCCGTGCATCTACGGCGAGCGTGTCGGACTCGGTCGCAGCTACGTGAAGCTCGACGGCAAGCTGACCTACGACGACTGGTGCGAAGGCATCCGCCTCGGCCGCGCCTACGTGAGCGACGGTTACAGCCACATCCTGGACTTCAAAGTGAACGGCGCGGCGATGGGCGAGAAGGGGAGCGAGGTGAAGCTCGGGAGGGACGCGCTGCCGCGCATCCGGGATGGCGACAAGCATTCCGTCCGCGCCACCGCGAAAGTTGCCGCGCTCCTCGACGAAGTGCCGTACGAATACGCGAAGAAACGTTTCGCGTGGACGATTGAAAAAGCGCGCCTCGGCCAGACCCGCACCGTGCCTGTTGAGCTGATCGTCAATGGTCGCTCCGTCGCGCGAAAAGAAATTCTCGCCGATGGCAAGCCGCAGGACATCACCTTCGACACCACCATCACGAAGAGCAGTTGGGTCGCTCTCCGCATCCTCCCCTCCTCACACAGCAATCCTGTCTGGCTGACCGTGGACGACAAGCCCTTGCGCGAACGCGCCAGCCTGGAATGGTGCCTCAAAGGCGTGGACCAATGCTGGTCGCAGAAGAAGCGCACCTACGCCGCCAGCGAAATGAGCGACGCCGTGGCCGCCTATGACCACGCGCGGAAAATTTATCAGCAACGACTGACGGAAGCGCGGGACTGATTTGATTCCATTCCTCGCCGCGCTTCCATCGTGCCGTTCCCGGCGTTACGCTCGCCGCGTGCTCCACAGCTCGCAAAACTGATGCTCACCGCCGAGCAACGACTGCACAAAAGCCTGCGCACGACCCTCCTCGGGATCGTGCTCAACATCCTTTTGGCCGTCGGCAAGACGGTGACCGGCGTGCTCGGCCATTCGCAGGCGCTCATCGCGGACGGCATTGAATCGCTTGCCGATGTGTTCAGCTCGCTCATCGTGTGGCGCGGCTTGTCCATCGCGGCGACGCCCGCCGACCAGGAGCATCCTTACGGTCACGGCAAGGCTGAGCCGATTGCCACGGCCATCGTCGGGCTGATGCTCATCCTGGCGGCGGTGTGGATTGGCGGGCAGAGCATTCATCAAATCGCACGCCGCATCAGACGCCGGAGTGGTACACGCTCGTCGTGTTACTGGTGGTAATCATCACGAAGGAACTTCTTTTCCGCTTCGCCCTGCGCACGGCGGAGGACGTGCAGAGTTCCGCCG
>JANOAY010000227.1:0-2254 GCA_031411375.1 Pedosphaera sp.
TCTTTGTCCACGAGCTGGGACATTTCCTCGCCGCGCGCTGGCGCGGTCTGAAGGTCGAACGCTTCGCCGTGTGGTTCGGCAAGCCCATCTGGAAGACCAAATACAACGGCGTGGAATACGTGCTCGGCTGCATCCCCGCCGGCGGCTACGTCTCGCTTCCGCAAATGGCCCCGATGGAAATGATCGAGGGCAAGGCCGACGACGGCGAAAAGAAGGAGCCGCTGCCCGCCATCACGCCCATGGACAAAATCATCGTCGCCTTTGCCGGGCCGCTGTTCAGCTTCGGGCTGGCCGTCGTGTTCGCGCTGATCGTGTACGTCGTGGGCAAACCCGTGGACGCCGACAAGACGACGACGATTGGCTGGGTGGATTTGAACGGCCCCGCGTGGAAGTCCGGCCTGCGCCCCGGTGACAGAATTCTCGAAGTGGACAACCAGCCCGTGTCGCAGTTTGCCCCGCCCGCGCAGGACAGCGTGACGTGGCGCATCATCGCCAGCGAAGGCACGAACATTCCCATCAAGTACGTGCGCGACGGCCAGGAACTGATGGCCTACCCCGTGCCGAAACGCCGCGACACGAAATGGTACGAGCGCAAAGCCATGCGGCAGATTTTGGTCGCGCCCGCGCACGAAGCCTTCATCCATGACGTGGCCACGAACAGCCCGGCAGCCGTCGCCGGATTGCAACGCGGCGACAAAGTCGTGGCCGTGAACGGCGAGAAGATGCACTCCGTCCTCAACATCCTGCATCTGGAAGAAACGATGACCAACGCCAGCATCGCCGCGAAGCCGGTGACGCTCACCGTGGTGCGTGGCTCGAACCAGTTCGACAAAACTTTGCTCGCGGAAAAGCCGATCAAGCCCGCCGACGGCACGCCTTCGCTCGGTGTGCTGGCCTGGCTGACTTCCACCAACGCCACGAGGATGGATCACCCTTCGCCCGGGGCGCAGATTGAGTCCAGCGTCAGCCAGATTGTCGGCACCTTGCGCGTGCTCGTCTCGCCGAAGTCCGAAGTCGGCGTGCAGCAGCTCGGCGGCGCAGTGATGATCATCCGCGTGTATAAAAATCTGTTCGAGAACGAGAACGGCTGGCGGCTCGTGCTGTGGTTCAGCGTGATCATGAACGTGAACCTCGCGCTCCTGAACTTGCTGCCGCTGCCCGTGCTCGACGGCGGCCACATCACGCTCGCGCTGATTGAAATGATCCGCCGACGTCCGGTGAGCGGGAAGATTCTCAATTACATCCAGAGCGGGTTCGCCGTGATGCTGATTGGTTTCATGATCTTCATCGCCTTCTTCGACACCGGCGACTGGGTGCGGTCGGCCCGCAAGGAATCACGCGAGGAGCAGATCCCAGTGTTCGCGCCGAAGAAGTAGCGGCAATGAGGTGGAACTTCTCGCGCTGCGAGAAGTCGTGCCGCGCAGAGCGGCACGCCGGGGTGGCCATTCCTCACGCTACGTCGCCCGCCTTGCCGCCCGCTCTGCGCGGGCTTGTTTTGTCGCAGCGCGACAAAACCCACCGCCTGCGACATTGACCGCCTTTCGCCCCGCTCGTAATTTCTGCGCCCGGTTCAACCGGAACTCGAACTCATGAATTACTGCCCGTCTCCTTACGTTTTTCAGCGGCGCCAAACGCGCGAAGTCATCGTCGGCGATCCCGCGCACGGCGGCGTCATCATCGGTGGCGACCATCCCGTGGTGAAGCAGTCCATGCTCACCTGCGACACCATGGACACCGCGCTCTCCGTGCGGCAGACGCTGGAACTCGTCGAGGTCGGCTGCCAGATTGTCCGCATCACTGCGCCCACGGTGAAGGACGCGGCGAACCTGGAGAACATCGTGCGCGAGTTGCGTGCGCAGGGCTGCCTGGTGCCTATCGTCGCGGACATTCACTTCAAGCCCGACGCCGCGATGGAAGCCATCAAGTGGGTCGAGATGGTGCGCGTGAATCCGGGCAACTACGCGGACTCGAAGAAGTTCGCGATCAAGGAATACACGGATGAGCAATACGCCGCCGAGTTGCAGCGCATTGATGAGAAGTTCACGCCGCTCGTGCTGGAGGCGAAGCGTTTGAACCGCGCGCTCCGCATCGGCACGAACCACGGATCGCTCTCCGACCGCATCATGAACCGCTACGGCGACACGCCTCTCGGCATGGTGGAGAGCGCGCTGGAGTTCGCCCGCATCGCGCGCGCGCAGGACTTCCACAACTTCAAGTTCTCGATGAAGTCCTCGAACCCGAAGGTGATGATCGA